>DASTBN010000623.1:0-8213 GCA_035712045.1 Pseudonocardiaceae bacterium | reverse complement strand
ATTTCTCCAGGATCCGCCCGGCACCGCTGGTGAAGATCAGACTGTGAGCAGGGCGCTCACCCTCCGGCCGGGGAGCCGGTCACGGCCGCGCAGGGACGCGATCTCCAGCAGGACCGAGATACCACTGATCTTCACTCCGGCCCGCTCGACGAGTGCGCAGGTCGCCGACACCGTGCCCCCAGTCGCCAGCACATCATCGACTACCACGGCATGCTGACCAGGCCGGAGAACACCGCAGGGCAATTCCAGCGATGCGACCCCGTACTCCAAGGCGTAGCTTTCCCGGTCGGAGACGACCGGCAACTTGCCGGGCTTGCGGACCCCGACGATACCAGCGCCCAAAGCGTAGGCCACCGCGGCACCGAGCAGGAAGCCACGGGCCTCGACACCGATCACCACATCGGCCCGCGCAACGGACGCGATCAGCCCGTTCACCGCCGCCTGGAAGGCCGCTGGGTCGGCGAATAGCGGTGTGAGATCACGGAATAGCACACCGGGTTCCGGGAAGTCCGCGACTTCACGGATCAGCGGCAGCAGAGTCGCTGCTGGATCCTCCACGGCTGGCCTGGTCTACCCGTTTCCTGGATCCGCCGTGTCTTTGGCCGCTGCGATGCCTTTCTGGGACCAGTCCGGCCACTGCTCGGCTCGCTCCGGCCTTCCCGGCGACCGAGGGTGGACATCCTTGGACCACGACGGCCGCAGCGGCTCGGGCAGCGGCGCCGGATGCTGGACCAGCGGGAAAAGCGGAATCGGGAATGACACCGGGAACGACGCCTCAGCGGGATCCGGACGCTCCGGGTTCATCATGACGCACGGTTTGTGATCGCTCGCCAGGCGCTGGGTGCACGCGGGAGGCGTGGTCAGTGCGGGCTGGCCAGGGCCAGCGCTGTCTGGGTGCACACCGTCCTGGTAACGCTCATCGTGAACGATGTGCTCAGACGGCGCGATGTCGCTCGCCGTCCCCGTGACCGGTGAGGCCGGCCGCGGTGTCCCGGTGACCGGCGCGGCCCTTCTGACCTTGGCGGCCGACGCGAACCCGTGTTCACTCTTGGTCACCACCCGCATCGCGGCCCTGCCATGCTCGGGTTCCGGGAATGCCAATACCGGAGGTTTGGATTTGGAATCCGGACCGAAGATGCTGCTGCTCGTGATGACGACCAGGGGCGGGCTGGACAGGCCCACGGCCAATGCCAGCGCCCCGCCCATGACGGCGGCCAGCCGGACAGGCTTGCGGTATCCCGCCCGGCTCGCCCGGTCAGCCCGGCCGCCGCGCTGACCGGGCGCGGAGAGCAGCGCTGCCAGCTCCTGGCGTCCCCGCGATTCCCAGCCAGGCCGCACCGCACGGGAGGCGAGGACACCGGCGAACGCGGCGAAATCGCGCGCGTCAGTTCGCGGGCGTGGGTCCTTGGCGAGACCACGCGCCACAAGCTCACGGACCGGCTCGGGGACTACCTCTAACGGCGGATCGGCGGCGAGATGCTTAGCCGCCAGCTCAGCCACCTCTGTCGAATAAAACGGCGGCGCACCCACCAGGCACTCGAAGAACGTGGTCGTGGCGGCGTAGACGTCACCACCCGCCCCGCTGGCCAGTGGATCGCTCCACAGCTCCGGAGCCAGGTAGAACGGTGTCGACCCAGCGAGCTGCCGCCGGCCGGCGGATCCCCATAGCGCGGGGTCAACAAGCCGGACCTGGCCCGCCGGGGTGAGCACCACATGCTCAGGCTTGACGTCACCGTGCGCCACGCCCGCGTCATGACACGCGGTCAATGCCCGCAGCACGTCGGTAAGCACGACCAGCGCGGCTTCGGTGCCGAGCGCTCCCTGGGCCAGCAGCAGGGAACGCAGCGTCGTGCCGCGGATGTAGTCGCTGATGACGGCGGCGCCCCGGGCGCCCTGCGCGTCACATTCCACGTACCGATGGACACGGGCGAGGCGAGCATCCCGGACTCGCGCGAGTTTCGCGCACTCGGCGCCGAACCGGGCGCGGAAATCGGTGTCTGCGAGCAATTCGGGCGAAAGATACGTGATGGCGCGGGATTGACGGCTCAAGCGCCGGCGGGCGAGAACCCGCTGGCCCACCGAATCCTCGCGTAACCCCCTCAGATGAACCATCCCCGGAACGGACCACCCCGTCATCCGAGATCCTCCCTGGTCACCCCTCATGGCGCTGCCCCCCAATCCGTCACTCCCCGGAGCGACATCCAGCACCCGGCTACCGAGCGTGCTACCAAACCCGTCGGCAGGCAAGCGTTCAGTAGGACAACACACCACATAGGTGATGGGGAGTGAGGAACACCGTGACCAATCGCCAGAAAAACGATTACGCTGAGCGATAGCCACTACACAACGTAGTTGGGTGAGCCGCAGCTGTCAGCGGCGTGAGGATCTTCCGGCCTTGCCCGACGGCTTGGTGCTCTTACTGGCGGGCTGCCCGCGCCGCACTGCCCTGTCCCTGATCGTCACCGGCGCCACCGTGTCCGTGGCTGTCACCGCGTCTTCGGTGGCGGTGTCCCCGGTCGCGGTGGCCTCGCCCGGGGAGCTAGCGGTCGAGCGGCGGGCGATTTTCTCCCGGCGCAGCGCGACTCGCTCCGCCTGCTGCCGGTAGGCCGGGCGGCGCATGGTGAGGTCGACCACAAGGGGGGTCGCGAGCAGGATCGAGGACATCGTTCCCGCCAGGATGCCCACCATCTGTACCAGCGCGAGGTCCTTGAGCGTCCCGACGCCCAGCAGCCCGACGCCGACCACGAGCAGGCTCAGCACCGGCAGCACCGCGATCAGGGAGGTGTTGATCGAGCGCATCAGGGTCTGGTTGACGGCGAGGTTCGCGGCCTCGGCGTACGTTCGCCGGGTCAGCCCGAGCAGTCCCCGGGTGTTCTCTTGCACCTTGTCGAACACGACGACGGTGTCATAGAGGGAGAAGCCGAGGATGGTGAGCAACCCGATGACCGACCCCGGCGTCACCTCGAATCCGACCAGCGAGTAGATCCCCGCTGTGATCACCACGTCATGCACCAGGGCGATCAGCGCGGCCAGCGCCATCCGGGGTTCGAAGTACACCGCCAGGAACACGCTCACCAGGCAGAGGAACACCACCAGAGCGATCAACGCCTGGCGGCTGATCTCACCGCCCCAGGTGGCGCTCACCGCGCTGTCGCTGATCGCCTTCTCACTGGGCTGGCCGTCCTTGCCCAGTGGGTGCAGCTGATCGAACAGCGCCTTCTTCAGGACGAACGACTGGTGGGTGTCCAGCGCGGCCGAGCGGATCAAGATACTCGTATCGGCGCCCACGCCAACGGTTTGCACCGACTCCGGAGCCCGGCCCACCGTGTCGGTGAACACCCGCTCGGCCTGCTGGGTGGTGATGGCCCCGCCCGTCCCCTGGGTCGGAAGCTGCACCCGGGTGCCGCCCTCGAAGTCGATACCCAGGTTGAACCCGCGCAGCAAGATCGACGCGAGGCAGACCACGATGAGCACACCGGAGATCGAGTACCAGATCCGCCGACGTCCGACGACATCGAGGGCACCGGTTCCGCTGTAGAGCCGCCCGAGCACGCCCGCCATCTCAGGACCCCTTCCCAGCGGTCGCCAGCTCCGCGCGAGATTCGGCACCGGCCCGCTGCGCGGCCCCGAGCCCGGACAGTTCCGGCCGGGACAGCAGCGGCGACTGCGAGGCCAGTGCCACCAGCGGGTGGGTGGCGAGGTAGACCACGAGCAGGTCGAGCACCGTCGACATGCCGAGGGTGAAGGCGAAACCCTTCACCTGCCCCACCGCCAGGACGTAAAGCACCGCGGCGGCCAGGAAGCTCACCGCGTCGGCCGAGAGGATGGTGCGCCGCGCCCGGCCCCACGCCCGGGGTACCGCGGAGCGGAACGTCCTGCCATCCCGCACCTCGTCCTTGAGACGCTCGAAGAAGATCACGAACGAGTCCGCTGTGATACCGATCGCGACGATGAATCCAGCGACACCGGCCAGGTCCAGGGTGAAGTTGATCCATCGCCCGAGCAGCACCAGCACGGCGTAGACGACGAGTCCGGACAGCGCCAGGGACAAGATCGTCAGCACACCGAGTGCCCGGTAGTAGAACAGGCAGTAGACGAACACGATGACCAGCCCGAGCGCTCCGGCGAGCAGCCCGGCGCGCAACGAGGCCAGGCCGAGCGTGGCAGAGACCGTCTCGGACTCCGAGGACTGGAACGACAGGGGAAGCGAACCGTACTTGAGCGCGGTAGCCAGGATCTGGGCCTCGGCCTGGCCGAATTGGCCGGTGATTCTGGTCTGCTGGCCGGGCAGGATCGCCCCGTCGATCCGCGGTGCCGACACGACCTCGCCGTCCAGGGCGAAAGCCGCCTGCCTGCCCACGTTGCTCGCGGTGTACTGGGCCCAGGTGTCCTCTCCCTGGGCTTTGAACCTCAGCAGGACCTCATAACCAGGGCCATCCGGGCTGAGGCCAGCGGAGGCGTTGTAGATCTGCTCCCCGGAGAGGAAGGCTGGCCCGAGCAGGTACTTCGCCGTGTGATGCTGGTCGCAGGTGACCAGGGGAAGGTTCGGGTCGTCGTTGCCGCGCAGCGGGTTGGGAGCCGCGCAGTTCAGCGTGGCCAGCGCCTGTTGCTGCACCTTGGGATCCGTGCTCTGCAAGCGCGCCCGCGCCTGCCGGATCCGCTCGGCGGCCTCGGGGTCGGCCGAATCCGGCGGTGCGCTGCCCACCGGCGCTGATGGTGTCGTAGACGGCGCCGGCGCGTTACTAGACGCTGTCGGAGGCGCTGGTGTTGGCTCACCCGGCGGGGGCTCAAGTAGCTGCGGGTGGACTGGTGCTGGTGCCTGGGTCGAGGTAGGCGGCGGCTGAGAGCTGGATGGTGCGACTTGAGGGGTCCCGCCCGGCTGCGGCGTGCTGGGCACCTGCACAGGAGTCTGCGCGGCCTCCTCGGAGAGCACCGGGCGGAAGTACAACCTCGCGGTCTGTCCCAGGGTGCGGGCCTGATCACCGTTTTCGCCGGGCACTGTGATGATGAGATTGAACCCATCGATGGAGACTTCAGCGCCGCTCACGCCGATGTTGTTAACCCGCTGCTCGATGATCTGCCGGGCTTGGTCGAGTGACTCATGCGACGGCGGCCGGCCATCGAGAGTGCGGGCCGTCAGGGTCACCCGGGTGCCGCCCTTGAGATCGATGCCCAGCTTGGGGGTGGCGTTCCCGCGGCCAGTGAAGAAGACCAGCGAGTACAGCACGGCGACAATCCCAGCGAAGATCGCCAAGTTGCGCCAGGGGCGGAAGCGCCCGGCCGGTGGTGCCACGGTGGGTGGTTCTCCTCATTCAGGGGCGAGCTCTCACTGTGCCAGCGCCCGGATCGACGCAGGCGATGCGGCAGCGTACCTCCCCCGTATCCGCGCGCTCAGGAGCTCTCGACGTGAGCACTGTCCTCGGCGGAGGCCACCTGTCGCGGGTCGCCCTCAGCCGCGTCGTTGACGATCTTCTCCCGGATCGCGGCGCGCAGCCACGTGGTTCGCACTCCTGGAGCGATCTCCAGATCGACTGTCGTCTTGTCCTGGACACCGACCACGGTGCCATACAGGCCGGACGTGGTCATTACCCGGTCACCGCTGGTCAACGAGTCTTGCAGCCGTTGCGCGTCAGCCATCGCCCGCTTCTGCCGGCGGGTGTTGAGGATCAGCGGCACCGCGAGCAGGGCAATAAACAAAAACGGCAGGAGTTCCATACGTCTCCGATCACCATCAGCGTTCTGGCACCGAGTCTGCCAGGTCTGGGCACAGGCTGCGGGCGCAGCACCGGGAGACCCATGGTGAGGCCGTCCAGTATCCACCGCCGGGGGCATCCTGAACATGCCGCCGGCCAAATGGCGCAGCGGAAGCCGCCGATCGGCGCACTCCTCTTGTCCCTCGTCGTCCGGTACTGACCCCTGAGCGCTTCTTCCGGAGCCAGAGCTCTCAGGTTCCGGGCAGACCCGGGCCGATTCCTTAGGGTTCGGCACGGTTCGACCAGCAGCCGGGTGAGATCCCGACCGAAAGGACGACGCGTTGCCCTCGCACCGCCACTCCACGCCTCGTTACCGACCTAGCGCGCACTCCCTGCACACCCGCGCGGTGGGCGCCCACACGCTCGTCTCCCCTCGCGCCAGCGCGACCGCCACCATGGAACGGCCCACCGTGGCGACCCTGACCGCACCACCGATGAGGGCACTCAGCCCAGAGCCACCCCTGGGCATCGACCTCACCGACACCATGCTGCGCCGCGTTGATAAGGCGGAAACGAACGAAGCGGACGAGCGTGAGTTCATCCTCCGGTACGTCCAGCCAGGCCTGGTGGGGCTGATCGATGGAACGCTCTCCACGCTCGCGCCCATTTTCGCGGTGGCCCTGCTGTCGAGTCCGCACGCGGCGCTGCTCGTCGGGCTGGCCACGGCGCTGGGAGCGGGCATCAGCATGGGCCTGTCCGAGGCGCTCTCCGACGATGGGGAGCAGACCGGCCGGGGCACGGCCATGGCCCGTGGCTCGATCACCGGTGTGATGACCACAGTGGGTGGCGTCTTCCACGCCTTGCCGTTCCTCATTCCCGACCGGACGATCTCGCTGGTGGTCGCGGCCATCGTGGTGGCGATCGAACTCACGGTGATCGCCATGATCCGCAAGCGTTACCTGGAGATCTCCCTGCGCACGTCCCTTGTCCAGGTCGTGCTCGGCGGAGTGCTCATCGTGGGTGTGGGATTGTGGCTGGGAGGTTTGTAAAGATTCGGCGCTAGGTGTCGAATAACGTCGGCGGGGGGTCACCGGGAGCGTCTGCGGGCGGCTCCAGCTGTAGGTGCCGCCACGCGGCGGCGGTGGCGACCCGCCCGCGCGGAGTGCGGGCGAGCATGCCGGCCCGGACCAGGAAGGGCTCACACACCTCCTCCACGGTAGCTGGTTCCTCCCCCACGGCCACCGCGATGGTGGACACCCCGACCGGCCCGCCCCCGAAGGTGCGGACCAGCGCGGTGAGCACCGCCCGGTCCAACCGGTCCAGCCCGAGCCGGTCAACGTCGTAGACCGCCAGGGCGGCCCGGGCCACCTCAACGGTCACCGCGCCGTCGGCTCGGACCTCGGCGTAGTCCCGGACCCGGCGCAGCAGCCGGTTGGCGATCCGCGGTGTGCCCCGCGAGCGGGCGGCGATCTCGGTGGCGCCATCGGGGCGCAAGTCCACGCCGAGGATGCTGGCCGAGCGGTGCAGGACCAGCTCCAGCTCTTCGGGTTCGTAGAATTCCATGTGCGCGGTGAAGCCGAACCGGTCGCGCAGCGGGCTGGTCAGCGCACCGGACCGGGTGGTGGCCCCGACCAGCGTGAACGGGGCGATCTCCAGTGGGATGGAGGTCGCGCCGGGTCCCTTGCCGACCACCACGTCAACCCGGAAGTCCTCCATCGCGAGGTAGAGCATCTCCTCGGCGGGCCGCGCGACCCGGTGGATCTCGTCGATGAACAACACGTCACCCACGACGAGATTGGACAGCATCGCCGCCAGGTCACCAGCACGTTCCAGGGCCGGTCCTGACGTTACCCGGAGCGCGCTGCCCAGCTCCGCCGCGATGATCATCGCGAGGCTCGTCTTGCCTAGTCCCGGTGGGCCGGACAGCAGCACATGGTCGGGAGCCGTGCCACGTCGCCGGGCACCCTCCAGGACCAGTTCCAGCTGCTCACGGACCCGTGCCTGGCCGATGAACTCGCCGAGCCGACGCGGCCGCAGGGTGGTTTCCAGCTCCGTTTCAGCTGGGTCCTCCACGGCGGAGACCGGTCGCGGGGTGGTCACCGGTTTCGCCCCAGCCGGGTCAGCGCGCGGCGCAGCACCTCGGAGGAATCCGCAGGCGCCGCCTCGGTTTCGGCGAGTACCGCGTCCACGGTCTGCTCGGCCTGCCGGGCCGCGAACCCGAGCCCGACGAGGGCCTCGGTCACCTGGGTCCGCACCGCGCCACCATTACGGGTGGTCGGCCCGGCGGCCGGGGCTCCGAGCGTTCCGACCTTGTCCCGCAGCTCCAGGATCAGCCGCTCGGCGCCCTTTCGCCCGATACCGGGAACCCGGGTGAGCATCGTCGTGTTGCCGTCCGCGAGTGCGGTGCGCAGCGCGTCCGGCTCGAGGACGGCGAGCATGGCGAGCGCCAGCCGGGGACCGACCCCGGACACGGTCTGGAGCAGTACGAACAACTCACGGGCCGCGGTATCGGTAAAGCCG
>DASTBN010000622.1:0-10401 GCA_035712045.1 Pseudonocardiaceae bacterium | reverse complement strand
GTTCAGGATGGACCGCTGGCGGGAACCCGTGCTGGCCAGCTCAACCGATGGGGTCGGCACCAAGATCGTGATAGCGCAGGCGATGGAGGTCCATCACACCATCGGGATCGACCTGGTCGCGATGGTCGTCGACGACCTGGTGGTGTGCGGGGCCGAGCCGCTGTTCCTGCAGGACTACATCGCCGCGGGGAAGATCGTCCCGGAGCGGATCGCGGAGCTGGTGTCCGGGATCGCCGATGGCTGCGTCAAGGCTGGCTGCGCCCTGCTGGGCGGGGAGACCGCAGAGCACCCCGGCTTGATGGCCGCCGACGATTACGATCTGTCCGCGACCGGGATCGGGGTGGTGGAGGCCGACGCGCTCCTCGGGCCCGAGCGGGTCCGGCCGGGTGATGTGGTGGTGGCGATGGGCTCCTCGGGTCTGCACGCCAACGGCTACTCCCTGGCCCGTCACGTGCTGCTGGGCATCGCCCGGATGCCCCTGGACGGCCACGTCGAGGAATTCGGCCGCACACTGGGGGAGCAGCTGCTGGAACCCACCAGGATCTACGCCAAGGACTGCCTGGCGCTGATCGCCGAAACCGAGGTGCGGGCCTTCGCGCACATCACCGGTGGCGGGCTCGCCGAGAACCTCTCCCGGGTGATGCCCCGCGGGCTGGTCGCCGTGCTGGAGCGCGGCAGCTGGACACCGGCTCCCGTGTTCGCCCTGATCGCCCGCCGGGGCCGGGTCGAGCGCGCGGAGATGGAGCGCACGTTCAACATGGGCGTCGGGATGGTCGCGGTGGTGGAGTCCTCAGAAGTGGACCGGGCGCTGGCCGTGCTCACCGCGCGGCACGTGCCGTCTTGGGTGGTCGGTGAGGTGCGCAAGTCCCGCGATGTGGTCATCGATAACGCCGCGAAGGACATCCGGGTGCTCCTGCGCGGGGACCATCCACGCTTCTAACGGCGTGTCAGCGGCGGTATTCGTCGTAGTCGTCCGTGTAGGTCTCGTCGGCCCGGTCGTCCTCACTGGTGTGATGGCCGCCGTTGCCGCCTGAGAGCTCTCGTTGCAGAGCTTCGAGGTCCGTGGCGGGCGAGCTGTACTTGAGCTCCCGTGCCACTTTTGTCTGCTTAGCCTTGGCCCGGCCGCGCCCCATGGCTCGACCCCCTCGCACGCAGGGACGGGGCCGACCGGGGGATCGGCGGCCTCGTTCGCTCGACAACATTCCGTTGGTTACCACCGTACAGGGTCCCACGGTGGCGGTGCGACGTGGCACGCAGCGCTTGGCGTGTCATAGGCGCTCAGTCACTGCCCATCGCCCGATCCGGGGCGCTGGCGCTGCCGCGCGAGCAGCTCCTCCACCGACGCGCTCCCGCTCGCGTACCGGGACCCGATCTCGGCGTTGCAGATGTCCACCACCTGCTGCACCTCACGCCGGCGCGCGGACACCGACGCCTCCTGCGCCAGATAGGCCGCCAGCGCTTCGTTGAGCGCACCGGGGGATAGCGACCCCACGTCGGACAGATCGGCGTCTGCGACCAGGGCTTCGGTATAGCGGCGGTGCGCGTCAGCCTGCGAGGGCAGCAGCGTCTGGTGCCGACCCGAGCCGGTGGCCGGGCCCACCGCGTTCTCCGCCAGGATCCGGGCCAGCTCGGCGACGACCGGAGCGCCTTCACCCCGCTGGCGGCGCCGCAGCTCGGCTCGCACGATGTCGATCCGGGCGTGCAGCAGCCGGCGAAGGTAGGACAGGTCGGTCTCTTCCTGGGCGGCGTCGTCGCGCCGAGCCCGCACCTCATCCAGTCCCAGCTCACCCAGCCCAGCGACGAAGGCCGGGGCCAGCACCCTGTCGATCCGCCGACGCCCGCCAGGGCGTACCTCAATCACGCCCTTCATCCTGCCAGTCCGCTCACCGCGCCGGAGGGGTCACTCCCCGCAGGCGGCGCAGGGCCGCCCGGCCGGGGGGCTCACCAGTGTCGGGGGGGATGGAGGCGGGGTCGACCGAGGCGGCTGACTCACCGGCGAGCAGGGGCGCGGCGGGGTCCTGGGAACGCTTGAGCAGGGCCAGGGCGACGCAGCCGAGCTCGTAGTGGGTAGCGACGGTGCCAACCCGCCCGACTACCCGGCCGTCGGCCTGTACCGGGTCACCGGTGGCAGGCGCGTGCTCGGGCGATTCCAGGTGCAGCAGCACCATCCGCCGGGGCGGGCGCCCCAGGTTGGCGACCCGGGCGACCGTCTCCTGCCCCCGGTAGCACCCCTTGTCCAGGTGCACCGCCGAGCCGATCCAGCCAACCTCGTGCGGGATGGTGCGCTCGTCGGTGTCCACGCCCAGCCGGGGCTGCAGCGCCGCGACCCGCAGGGCCTCGTACGCCCAGGTCCCGGCTGGGGCGGCACCGGCTGCGACGAGCGCGTGCCAGGCCTGGGTGAGCTCATCGCGGGGGACCAGCAGATCGGCATGCCCCTCGCTCACGCGGGCGAATCCTCCGAGCTCCCCGGCTTGGGTGATCACCTCGCCGGTGCCCGGGCCCAGCAGGGACAGCACGGCGAGCTCCGCCGTCGCCTCGCGCGGTTCGACCTTCGACCAGAACACCATGGAGTTCAGATACGCCAGCAAGGCGCCCGCCCGGCCGGGTTCGGTGTCCAGCCACACGGTGCCGTCCCGGTGGGAGATCACCGCGTGATGCTCGACGTGCCCCCGCAGATCCAGCACCAGTGCCTCGGTGTTCCCGCCCTCGCCCAGCGCGAGCAGGTGCTGGGAGGTGATGGTGTGCAGCCAGCTCAGCCGGTCCTCGCCCGGCACCGCGAGGATCTCCCGGTTCGAGCGGTCCACCACCACGGCGCCGCGTTCGGCGGCGCGCTGCTCGCCGAGCGGGTCACCGTGGTGCCAGGCCACCCCGGGATCGGGGGACCGCGCGGGCGGGGGCACCGCGCCCGGTAGCTCCAGAAGTGGCGAGCTCACGCGCTGTCGTTCTCCGGTGCTGAGTCGGCGTGCTCAGCGCAGCGCCCGGACAGCGCCAGGTGGCTGGCGTCCAGCGCGAACCCGAACCGCTCGCGCAACGTCACGCTGAGCTCGTTCAGCTCCTCGGTGGGAATCTCGATGGTGTTCCCGCAGCGGTGACACACCAGGTGAACGTGCTCGTGACCATCGGTGGAGTAGTTCGGCGCGCCATGCCCGAGATGGGCGTGCCGCACCAGGCCGAGTCCCTCGAGCAGCTCAAGGGTGCGGTAGACGGTGGTGATGTTGACCGAGGGTGCGACACGCTGGACATGCTCACAGATCTGCTCCGGGGTGGCGTGCTCCAGATCCCGTACCGCGTCCAGCACTAGCTGCCGCTGCGGGGTCATCCGCATTCCCCGTTGATGCAGCGTGTGCCGCAGGCTGGTGTCCACATCATGATGGTAACGCCGCGCTTGGCGCGCGTTTCCTCCGTGGCGGACCCCGAATGGGTATCGCCGCTGCTCGATGCGCGTCTCCCGCATTGACGTTGCCGAACCCGCCGCGGCGCGGATAGCGTGGCCGCACACGGGAAAGGAGGTGGTCCAAGGTTGAACGGCTATAGGACTCGTGAGGTGGCTGTCAGCTAGCCGCCGACGGCCGTGGAAGGCCACCTCGACCAACCGCGCTGTTGGTGAGGCGGCTGGCGAATCCAAGGCAGTCACCCGGCCCCCGGGGTCACGCGAGCACTAGTCCGGCTCGCCCAGTGCTATGACCCCGGGGGCTGTAACCCCGGGGGGCCGACTCCTCGGAAGGCGGTTGGGGTGGGGCGATCAGCCCGCGATGCGGTGAAGGCGGGCGGAGACGTGAGGCTGGAGGGGCTGGGCGACCATGGCGCGTTCCTCGACGTAGGCCAGGTCGCCGCCCTCGACGATGCCGTAGAGGCGGTGGGCGCCGGTGACATCTTTGGCGGAGGCGCTGCGGACGACGGCGTCGGTGGACAGCTCCCAGGAGGTTTGGTTGCGGGGGTGACCGTAGTAGAGCTCGATGATGCCCGTGCCGTGGGCGGCGAGAAGCTCGATGGTGTCGTCGGCCTGAGGGCGCCAGAAACCGGTTTCGCGGGCCGCTGGGCGGATCACCTGGCCGGCGTCGTCGAGCAGCCAGGCCCGGGACTCATAGCGCAGGAACGGGCGGCCGTCGTGGCAGATCACGAGTTGCTGGCCGAAACGGTAGGGGCCGTCGATGGTGGGATAGACGATCTCACCCTCGCCGCGCCAGACGCCGACCAGCGGCAGCAGCATCAGGCAGCGGGGGTGCAGCTCCGGGCCCTCCCGCAGGTTCGCGGTATCGCCGGGGACCGGGAGGTCGGTGAAGTCGGGGACGTTACGGGTGCCGGTGCTCCGTGCGCGCTGCGCGGCGATCCGCAGTGCCTCATCGCCGCTGGAACCGCTGGGGGCTGCCACGGGTGAGATCATAAGGCGGCCCGCCGATTACCAGGCGCTCAGCCCACTTGCAGCTGAAGCAGCGTTAGCTTGGAGTTCTCCAGCTCCACCTCGAAGACCCCGGGGGTGCTCGCGGTGAAGGCCACCGATCCGGTGGCGCCTGCGGGAATCTTGGCCTTGCGATCATAACCATGCACGTGAAGCTCATCGGCCACGTCGCTGTTCACCGCCAGCAGGACCGGGGTGCCCAGGGGCAGCTGAATCCGCCCGGTCTCACCGCTCGGCTTTCCTCCCCGGACGGTGACGGTGATGGTGCGGACGGTCGGCGCGGACGGTGCCGGTGCCGATCCCGCCGACGAACCGGCGGGGCCGGAGCCGGGCGCTGCGGGCGTCCCGCCCCCGCAGCCACCAAGTGCGCCTATCGCCACGGCACCCGCAGCCACCAGAATCGCCATCTGACGCATCGTCCGTTACCTCCCCGGTCACCGCTGTGCAAGGCCATAGCCTGCCATAATCTCCAGAGGGCGTACCTGCGACAGGCCGCGCGTCTGGCCCGCTCGCGAGGCGGATCCTCAGCCAGGGGCTTAGTCTGATTCGAGGTGATGATGAGTAACCGTGACGCAGCCATCATCGGTGAGGCGGCGCCGTACGGCCACGACCGCGCCTTGGCGCGGCACCATGGTCACGTGGCGGGGCCGTACCGGCTCGTCCGGTGCCATGGTTGGGGCGAGCTCGACACCGCGCAGGATCTCCCGTAACACGGTCCGCATCTCCACCTGCGCGAACGTCGCGCCCAGGCAGCGGCGTACCCCGCCCCCGAAGGGTAGCCAGATGGCCGGGTCGGGCCGCTGGCCGAGGAAACGCTGCGGCCGGAACTCATCCGGGTCCGGGTAATACCGTGCGTCCCGGTGTACCAGGTTGATACTCGGCGCCACGATCACCCCGGCCGGGAGCTCGTACCCGCCCAAGCGCACGGGGGCGGAAAGCTTCCGGGCGAACTCGAAGAGCACCGGCCTGGCCCGCAGGGTCTCTTTGCACACCGCGTCGAGCCAGGCGTCATCGCCCGTCGCGGCGGCCTCTGCGGTGCGCGCCAGCAGCTCAGGATGGCGAGTGAGCCGCTCCAATGCCCAGGACAGCGCGGTGGCCATGGTGTCGTGCCCGGCGAGCAGCAGGGTGACGAGCTGGTCGGCGAGCTCGTCGTCGGCCATCGGCGTCCCGGTGCCATCGACGCTGCGCACCAGCATGGCCAGCGCGTCGTCGCGCGCTTCCAGCGCCGGATCGGTGCGGCAGCGGGTGATCTCGTCATTGAGCAGGGCCAGCGCCCGGGCCCGGTGCGCGGCGCGGCGGCGCCACATGCCGAACCGCAGCAGTGCCCGTGGCGGCGGGATCAGCTCCAGCGGGGTCCCGATCTCCATCATCGGCGGCAGCGCCACCCGCAGCGCCGCCAGCCGGTCCTCAGCCTGCACCCCGATCACTGTGCGCAGGATGATCTCCAGGGTGAGCTTCCGCATCCGGGGGTAAACGGGGAACCGCACGCCCACCGGCCACCGCGCGATCTCCCCGGCGGTGATGGCGATCATCTCGGCGATTTGCCGGCGAACCGAGTCCCCATGAAACGCCGGCAGCATCATTCCCCGGCTGCGCTTGTGCTGATCCTCATCAAGCATGATCAGCGACTTCGTTCCCAATACCTGGCCCAGCGGCGCGGCCGCCTCCCCGCCGCGATAGATCGTCGGGTTCCCGCGTGTCACCGCCCGGATGTGATCCGGGTCGCCCAGATACACGAGCGTGCCGATCCGCGGTATCCGGATGGCGAACACATCGCCGTAACGCCGGTGACAGGCCTGGATAAACCATGTCTGATTCAGCAGAACCAGCCCGGCCTGAGCAACGCTGGGTAGCGGCGGGCCAGGTGGAAACGCGCGCGCCATACCCTGGCAGAATACCGGCGATTGTCTGTTTCCGATAGCGTTTGGGGGCTCCCCGGGTAGTTCGTGAGGAGCCCCCAAACCGGGTTAAGACACCGCGACCGCCACCGTGTACAGGCCGGGGCCCCCAGCGGTGATGGCCGCTTCACCGTTGCCGGATCGGTGCAGGGCGCGGATTGTCCAGTCGCCAGGCGCGGTGAAGAACCGGAACTGCCCCGAGGCGGAGGAGACGACTTCGGCGGTGAACTCCCCGGTGCGATCGAGCAGCCGGACGAAGGCACCGCCGACCGGCTCACCGGCGGCCCGCACGGTGCCGGTCAGTACGGTCGCCTTGCTCAGATCCGTCCCTGGTGGCAGTTCCTGGGCCTGCTCGGGTGCTCCGCACATCGGCCGATCACCCCCTGGCGCCGAGCTCGATGGGCGCGCCCACCAGGGAGCCGTACTCGGTCCAGGAGCCGTCGTAGTTCTTGACGTCGGAGTACCCGAGCAGCTCGCGCAGCACGAACCAGGTGTGACTGGAGCGCTCACCGATACGGCAGTAGGCGATGGTGGCCTTGGACTCATCCAGCCCGGCGGCGGTGTAGAGCGCCCGCAGCTCGTCGTCGGATTTGAAGGTGCCGTCCTCGTTAGCGGCCTTGGACCAGGGCACGTTCAGCGCCGAGGGGATGTGCCCGGGGCGCTGCGCGACCTCCTGCGGCAGGTGCGCGGGCGCGAGGATCTTGCCGGAGAACTCATCCGGTGAGCGGACATCGACCAGGTTCTTGGCCCCGATCGCGTCGACGACCTCCTGGCGGAACGCCCGGATCGTGAGGTCCTGGTCGTGCGCCGCGGTGTAGCTGGTCGCGGGGCGGCTGACCTCGTCGGTGCTCAGGGCACGGTTGTCGAGTTCCCATTTCTTGCGCCCGCCGTCGAGCAGTTTGACGTCACCGTGCCCGTAGAGAGTGAAGTACCAGTACGCGTACGCGGCGAACCAGTTGTTGTTGCCGCCATAGAGCACGACGGTGTCGTCGTTGCTGATGCCCTTGCCGGAGAGCAGCTTCTCGAAAGCTCCCTTATCCACGAAATCGCGGACCACCGGGTCCTGCAGCTCGGTCTTCCAGTCGATCTTCACCGCACCGGGGATGTGCCCCGCGTCGTAGGCGGAGGTGTCCTCGTCGACCTCGACGAACACGACACCATCGGTATTCAGGTTCTGCTCCGCCCACTCAGGCGTGACCAGGACGTCTTCGCGGCTCATGCGAAAGCTCCTCAGTTCCGTATTGACGTTCGATTCTCAATTGACGTGACAATCCCGGTAGCGCTGCTCAGCCAGACAATTCGTACATCGCGTGACATCACGCCGACGATCGTCTGGGAGTCGCCGCCCGGTCAGGGCTGGCAACAGAGGCTGCTGCGCAGGCGGCAGAAATCGACTGCCCGGCGCTTGGTAAGCAGCGGGTGCACCCGATCGACACTACCCGAGAGTCCCGGCCAGCGGGACTGTCATTCCACGAAGGTGCCAGGCTGGCCATGTGTGTCCTCGCCGAAGGCGACCCCACGAGCGGAGCACCACTCGGCTATGAAGCCCTAGATGCAGCGCGCGGCCTCATCTCACCCCGGCTCCTTGCCTCCTCCAGACTCAAACACACCGCTACCCACCACAGTGACGTGCATCGACCTGCCTACGAACTGCAACTACTCCGAACCCCAGGACGTCCAACCGGAGACATAGCGGGGAAGGGTAAGGACTCATCTTCGTCATACCAACCAGGGCAAACAGGAGCAATGTCGCCCTCTGCCGCGAACCCTTTGATGTGATGCGTGCTGTTCCGGCGCCACACCAGCTGGGTCGGGACGTTATGCGCTCGCGGTGTGGGTGAGCAGGGTGGCGATCCGGTGCCGCAAGTGCGCGACCTCATCGAGGTGCTGGTGTGCGGCGGCGTGGTGGGCGAGTTCTCGCAGGTCGTCGGCGACACGGCGGGAGCGGGTGGCAGCGGCGGTGTCCAGGGCGTCGATGCCGAGGAGGGCGGCCTGGAGCGGGTCGCCGGTGGCCATGGTCAGGCTGGCCAGCTTGGCCATGCAGATCGCCCGGGGGCGGGTGTATCCGGTGGTGTGCCCGTCGACGGCGGTGGTGAGCCGGTCGATGGCCCGGGCCGGGTCGTGGCCGACGATCGCCAGGTCGAACAGCGCCTGCCCGGTGTTCCCGGCGAGAAAGGCGACGTTGTAATGAGCCAGGAATGGCGGTTCGCTGGCTAGGCTGACCCGGGAGAAGTGGTCCTCAGCGGTGCCGACCGCAGTGAGGGTGTCCTGAATCCGGCGCATCTTGGCCAGCGCGCGGGCCCGATCGATGTGCAGCAACCACTGCCCGGTCTCGGTGAGCCGATCAGGCCGGACCAGGCCCTGTTCGGCCAGGGCCAGGCCCTCGTCGGGTTGCCCGGTCCGGATCGCCAGCAGGGCCATGCTGTTTAGGACATAAGCCCGCAGCTGCCAGTCCTCGGCCTGCTCGGCGCAGGCCAGCGCGAAACGGAACACCCGGCGGGCCTGGTCGTAGGCGCCGGTGTCGAAGCACATGTACCCTGCGGTGTCGGCTAGGGCGCCGACTGCGGCGTGCAGCTCGGGTCGCAGCCGCTCCGGGCAGGTGGCGTCGAGGAGCCGGGCGCAGTAGCGCAGCTGGCCCATGACGGCTTCCTTGACCAGCCCGCCGCCGTAGGCGAAGTCCCAGCCCGCGAACACGCTCTCGGCGGTGCGGATCTGCTCGATGTCGCAGGCGCCGACCCGGGTGGGCACCGGGGCAGGTTCGTCTGCTCCCAGCAGCGCTGCCAGCGATCCCAGGACCGGCCCCAGGGTCTCCAAGGCCCCCAGGGCGCTCGCGCCGAGAGCGCGGTGGATGAACTGTTTCCGGTTCACATCCGTCAGCAGGTACGTGCTCCTCAGCCGTGGCTGCGGGGAGCTGCCCGTCCCCGCCGGACAGCGCACCCTGCTCAGCACCGGCTGGCGGGGCGGACCCTTCGCCGGCGGGTACCGCCGGGCCGCCGTCGTGGAGCATCCGGTCGAGATCGCCGAGCGAGATTCCGAACGCCTCGGCGATTCCGGGACGGTGGCAGGGCTGTGGCGTGGACTCCCCAGACTCCCAGCGGGCCACCGTCGTGCGATCCACCCCGACGCGCCCGGCCAGGTCCTCCTGGGAGTAGCCAGCGATCTTGCGTGCCTGTGCGAACAAACCACGTTTGACGGGCATGCCTGGAAGCCCTTCCCCTCGATGTGCGGCGCATGCAGCGTAGCTCCGCCCGAGATCAGCAATGCACTGCCATAAAGACGCCACAAAACCGCGACACAAACGCACAGCGCCGACACTGAGGAGCCGACAGTCCCCTCCCTTTTGATCATCCCACCGGCTGGCGAGCTCTGGAAAACGAGCTCATCGAGGTTACTGCGCCCGGGGTCTTACCCCGACTGGCATGACGCCCCTGCCAAGTGGTCTCAGCGAGCTTGAGCTGCAGTTTTGGGGATCCGTTCTTACCGTCTGCATCGATCGTTCCCAGCCGGGGTCGTGCCGCAAGGTGCCGAGGTCGCCGACGGCGATGACGAGCTGTTATGGGCCGATCCCCCGAGAGCCGATCGGGTGGTGTTAGAGCGGCATGGGCCAGGAGTACGGCCCGTTGGGGTCGTCGAGCCAGACATACTGGCGGTTGATGTCGTCCAGCGCGGAGACTCCGAATCGGGAGATATCGGGGTGGTGAAGGTGATCCCACAGCTCGATGGCTGTTTCAATGTTGTCCCAGATTCGCGAAGGCCCCCGTTGAGTGACGGGCCATCTTTCGTTCTCGGGTTGGAGACAAACGGTGGCGGTGGCGGTTGCGGTGTGCGCGATGATCCTTGTGGCGCGGGCGGGGTCGGTGGATTGTGGTGAGTCGGTATCATAGCCTAGTTGCAGGCCTGGCACGTGGAGTTGGCAGAATAACGTCAAGTTTGCGCTTGCCTTATGAATCCGATGGGGGTTTGTTTTGGTGGTGCCGTAGTGGGCAATTCCGCGAGCGGTGGAGATGGTGGTTTCGCCGGGTCCGAGGGGATTGTGAAGGTCGTGGCGCAGGGGCATGAAACCCACCGTATTGTTGTCGAAGTGTCCGGTCACCTCGTCTGGGG
>DASTBN010000621.1:0-2373 GCA_035712045.1 Pseudonocardiaceae bacterium | reverse complement strand
CCGGGCCGCCGACGTCCGGATCTCGGACCCGGTGGCCCAGAAGGGCTGACGCTCCTCGAGGTCGACCGGGCCGGGCCGCTCCCGGCCCGGTCGGCTCGGGTGTGGTGGTCGGGTCAGCCGATGGAGCTGCGGAACTGGACGGCCTCGCCGCCGACCTCGGCGGCCTCCGTCACCTCGAGCACCGGGTGGATCTGCACGTAGAAGTACGGCTCGAAGACGGACGCGTCGCGGGCGAGGCCGCGGGGGTCGTCGGTCTCGACGACCGCGAAGCCGCCGCTGTTGTCGATCCGCCCCAGGAACTCCCGGTAGGTGACGTTCGGCGAGGGGGTCCACTTGCTGAAGACCTGCAACCCCCGGGCGATGAGCTCTTCGCTGATGTTCTGGCGGGACTCCCAGGCGACTACGTACTTCATCACGACCTCCAAGCCGTGTCAGGGGTTTCCCCTGACGCTAGGAGCGTGCCGCGGCCGCCACCATGACCCCTTCGGGGGAGCCCGCGGTCCGGTGGTCCGGTGCCTGTCGCGCGTGGGCGCGGTTTCAAACCGCAGCTACGGAGAGCCGGCGGCCGGGTTCCTGCCCAGGTGCGGTCGGTCCTCAATCAGTTCCAAACGCATGCTCCAAGGCCCTTGAGTTCTAGGTGCCAGCGCAACACCTCTGATTCTTGGAGGTTTGCATGGGTGCTCATCTGCTGCGGGTTCAGCGTCGGGAGTTCTTCGTCCTGGTGCGGGCGGGGGCGTCGGCGGAGGATGCTGCGGCGTGTCTGGGGTTCGGTTCCACGTCCGGGACGCGGTGGTTCCGCACATTTGGCGGTGTGATCCCTTCTGTCGCCGCCGAGCCGGCCACCCATAGGCCGGTGAAGTACCGCCGGTTGTCCATCGAGGAGCGCGAGCAGATCCTGGCCGGGATGGAGCGCGGTGACTCGGAGCGGGCGATCGCCCGGCTGCTCGGGCGGGCCGCGTCCACGGTGTCCCGCGAGATCAACAACAACCTGATAAACCAGCACTACGGCCGCCGCGATAAGCGCGGTCGACGGCGCACGGCGCCGTGGCGGTACTCCCCGCACAAGGCGCAGCTGCGGGCGGACCGGGAGGCGGCCCGGCACACCCCGGCCAAGCTGGCCAGCAACCCGCGGCTGCGCGAGCAGGTGCAGGATCGGTTGGGGCACAACCACAGCCCCGAGCAGATCTCCCAGGGGCTGCGCAAGGACTTCCCGAACGATCCGGAGATGCGGGTGTCGACCGAGACGATCTACCAATCCCTGTACGTGCAAGGCCGCGGCGCGCTGAAACGCGAGCTGACCCGGCACCTGCGCACCGGCCGCACGCTGCGCAAACCACACCGCCAGCCCGACCAGCGGCGGGAGCGAATCAAGGGGATGGTCAACATCAGCGAACGCCCCGCCGAGGCCGCGGACCGGGCGGTGCCCGGGCACTGGGAGGGCGACCTGATCCTGGGCTCGACCGAGTCCGGGTCCGCGATCGGCACCCTGGTCGAGCGGACCACCCGGTTCGTGCTGCTGCTGCACCTGCCCGGCGACCACACCGCGGCCACGGTGGCCGAGGCGATGATCGCGAAGATGGCCGAACTGCCCGCGACCCTGCGCCGCACGCTGACCTGGGACCAGGGCATCGAGATGGCCAACCACGCCCAGATCGCGGCCGCCACCGACCTGGCGATCTACTTCTGCGACCCGCACTCACCCTGGCAACGCGGCTCCAACGAGAACACCAACGGGCTGCTCCGCCAGTACTTCCCCAAGGGCACCGACCTCTCCTTCTGGGGACCCGGCTACCTCGACCAGGTCGCCACCGAGCTCAACAACCGACCCCGCAAGACCCTGAACTGGAGAACCCCCGCCGAAGCCCTCGACGCACTACTGTCGAACCCATCCAACCCACCCGGTGTTGCGCTAGCCGGCTGAATCCGCCCGCGTCGGACCATGCGTTTGGAACTGATTGGCGCGTCAGGTTCGGCTAGTCGGACTCGGCGAGCCGCTCGATGTTGCCGAAGTCCAGGGCCTCGTCGCCCAGCGTCAGCGGATCCGTCTTACGCAGGTCGAGCACGTGGCCGGTCTCCTGGGACAGCAGGCTGTCCAGGGACGCCCGGGCGACGGACATCGAGTCGAGAAGCGACTCGGGCGGCTCCTGGCCGAACGCCTTGGTGCGCATCGGGGTGCCGGTGCGCTCCGGGTTGATGCAGTTGACCCGGACGCCCGCGGACGCCCACTCGTCGGCGAGCGCCTGGGTCAGGTTCACCACCGCCGCCTTCGCCGAGGAGTACAGGCTGTAGCCGCTGCGGCCGCGGGTGTAGGAGCTCGAGGTGAACAGCAGCAGGCTGCCGGAGCTCTCGCACAGCATCGGGAAGAACTCCTGG
>DASTBN010000620.1:0-5585 GCA_035712045.1 Pseudonocardiaceae bacterium | reverse complement strand
CCGAAGCGCTGGCCCGGGAAGTCGCCAGGGCCACCGGCGCGCCAGCGTCGTTCACCGGGGCCACGCGAGCGGTGCTCACCGTGCTGAGCCAGCACGGTTTCGACGTCGGCGGGGTAACCCTGGCGGATGGCAGCGGGCTGTCCAGCGGCGACGCCGTGCCGGCCAGGTTGCTCGCCGCGCTGCTCGGCGCGGCCGCCGCACCCGATCAGGCGCCTCATCAGCCTAGCCAGCCGACGCAGCCGCGAATCACTACTGCCCTGCGGGCGCTGCTGGTGGGCCTTCCGGTAGCCGGGGGGAGCGGCACGCTGGCGGACCGTTACCACGGCCAGACGAGTGCGGGACGTGGGTGGGTACACGCCAAGACCGGCACGTTAACAGGGGTCAACAGCCTCGCGGGCACCGTGCTGGATTCCGATGGGCAGGTGCTGGTGTTCGCGTTGCTGTCCAACGGGCCCAACCCGGCCTCGGTCCGGCCCAGACTCGATGCGCTGGCAACGGCACTACGGTCGTGCGGCTGTCATTAGTCCGCGTTACCGTGCTGGCATGGGACAACCCACGCTCGGCTCAATCCAGGAACCCCGGACCGGTCCCCCGGGCGCGTCGATCGACTGGGCGGTGGCGGTGGTTACCGCCCAGCGCCTGCTGCCAGCTGGTCCCGCGCTGCCCCCCGAGCAGGCTGCGGCGACGGTACGCCAGCTCAGGGAGCTCTCGGTCACCGCTGAGACACATGTGCGGGGGCTGACCGGGCTGGATGATGGCGGCCTGCCACCCGAAGCGGACATAGTGGACCGGCCCGGCTGGGTCGAAGCGGCCGCTGAGGGCCTCTGCCGGCTGCTCGCGGATTACCGGATCCCGGAGAGCCGGGCGCGGCGCGTGCTGGCCACCACCGCCGGGGTGCAGGTGGGCATCGCGCTGGCGTTCCTGGCCTCCCGGGTACTGGGGCAGTACGACCCCTTCGGGGGGCCCTCCGAGGATCCGGGGCGGTTGCTGCTCGTGGCTCCCAATGTAGTGACCGTGTCCCAGACGCTGGATGTGCCGGCCGATGAGTTCCAGATGTGGGTGTGCCTGCATGAGGCCACCCACCGGCTGCAGTTCAACGCCGTGCCATGGCTGCGCGAGCACTTCGCCACCCAGGTGCGCTCCTTCGTGGCCGCCACGGAAGACCCGGACACGGTGGCCGCGATGATCGGCCGGCTGCCCACGGCCCTGCGCGGGGCCCGCCGGGGCGAGGCGCCGGACGCGCTGGGCATGCTGACGCTGTTGCAGAATCCCGAGCAGCGGGCGACGCTGGACCGGCTGATCGCCCTGGCCACCTTGCTGGAGGGGCACGCGGACCACGTGATGGACGCGGTCGGGCCCTCGGTGGTGCCCTCGGTGCGGCTGATCCGCCAGCGGTTCACCGCCCGCCGCCAGGGCGGTGGTCTCGCCGAGCGGGTGCTGCGGGTGGTGCTGGGCATCGACGCCAAGCTGCGCCAGTACGCCGAGGGGGCGGCGTTCACCCGGCGCGTGGTGGATGCTGTCGGCATGGATGGGTTCAATACAGTGTGGACCTCACCGGAAACGCTGCCCACCCGCGCCGAGATCGCCGATCCGGCGACCTGGCTTTATCGGATCGCCCCCTGAGGGGGCCGTGCCCACCGAACCCAGCACAGCATCCTGCGGTAGCGCGGATTCGCGGCGCGGTCCGCCGGTTCCTGCTGGCGCATGTCGCCACGGGCCCCCCGGTCGAGGGCCCCGAGTCTGGCCTCGCCGTGGCGGTGGCCTGCTCCGGGGGTGCTGACTCGCTCGCGCTGGCCGCGGCGGCCACGCACTGCGCCGCCGGGCTGAAGCTGGCGGTGCACGGCCTGGTCGTCGACCACCAGCTCCAGCCGGACTCGGCGCGGGTCGCCGACACCACCGCAACCACCCTCACCCGCCTGGGATGCGCCCAGGCGCGGGTGGTGCGGATCACCGTGGCTGGGCCCGGGGGTCCCGAGGCCGCAGCCCGCCGCGCCCGCTACGAAGCACTGCGCGCCGCCGCGCCGCCCGGTGCGCTGGTGCTGCTCGGTCACACCCTGGACGACCAGGCGGAGACCGTGCTGCTCGGGCTGGGGCGGGGTTCGGGACCCCGGTCGGTCGCGGGCATGCGGGAGCTCGACCCGCCCTGGGGCCGGCCATTGCTGGGGATCCGCCGGGCCGACGCCGCGGCGGCCTGCGCCGCTCTGGACCTGACGCCTTGGACCGACCCGCACAATTCCGATTCCCGGTTCCAGCGGGTCCGGCTGCGCACCGAGGTGCTGCCCCTGCTCGAGGACGTCCTGGCCGGCGGCGTGGCGGATGCCCTGGCCCGGACCGCGCGGCAGCTTCGGGCGGACCTCGATGAGCTGGATGAGCAGGCCCAGGACCTGCTGGCGAGGGCGCGATGCCACCCAGAACCGGGCCTGGACGTCGCCGTCCTGGCCCGCTCACCCGCCGCGCTGCGCCGCCGGGCGCTGCGGAGCTGGCTGCTCGAGGCCGGGGTCACCGGGCTGACCGACGCGCACCTGCGGGCCGCTGACGACCTGATCGGTGCCTGGTCGGGCCAGGGCGCCCTGCGCCTGCCCGGGAAACTGGATCTGGCGCGGGTGCGGGGGAGGCTGCATGTATCGCGATGACGGTTCGCGCGCACGCGATGCCGTGTGCCCGGAGGCCCCGCTTTATCCGGGAGATATCGCCTCCGTCCTCGTCACCGAGGAACAGATCCAGCGGCGCACCATGGAACTGGCTCACCAGGTCGCCGCCGACTTCCGGGCCGAGCACGGCGATGGTGACCTTCTGCTGCTCGGGGTGCTCAAGGGCGCGGTGATGTTCATGACCGACTTCGCCCGGGCCCTGCCCATCCCGGTGCAGCTGGAGTTCATGGCGGTGTCCTCCTACGGCTCGGCGAGTTCCTCCTCAGGGGTGGTGCGCATTCTCAAAGGCCTGGACCGGGACATCGCCGGACTCCACGTACTGGTCGTAGAGGACATCATTGACTCGGGGCTGACATTGTCATGGCTGCTGCGTAACCTGGCCACCCGTAATCCCGCGATGCTGGAGGTGTGCACCCTGTTACGCAAACCGGATGCGATCCGGATCGACGTGCCAGTGCGCTACATCGGCTTTGACATCCCCCGGGAATTCGTTGTCGGCTACGGCTTGGACTACGCGGAGCGCTATCGTGACCTTCCCTACATCGGGACCCTCGCACCGGAGGTCTACGCCGATTAGCGGTTTCCCATCATCCGCCGTTGGTGTACTGCAACAGCAGTATGGGGAACACCAGCGCGGGTACCGGAATGAGGCTCGCGCCCGCGCCGGGGAGGCCCACGCCGCTGAGCAGTCAACTCGTAGCCCGCCAGCCCGGTCCGCCGAGTAGGGTAGAGGCAACAGGAGTTCTCTGCTGTCCTCCGACAAGCGGCGTCGGCGGCCCAGTGCTAGACAGACAGCAGAGTCACCCAGCTCAGGAGGGTCGAGGCCACCGAGGGCCGTAGCCGAATGGATCGCAAGAAAATACTCCGCAACCCGCTGCTGTGGGTACTCGCCGGGTTGGTGCTCTACTGGGCCTTCGGCTTCCTGCTCGACGATACCCGGGGGTACAGCCAGGTCAGCACCTCACAGGCACTGGCGCAACTCGCCGACCACAACGTCAAGCAGGCGACGCTGGAGGACAAAGAGCAGCGCCTGCGCCTGACGCTGAACCACCCGGTCGCCGGGATCCAGGGCACGAAAGTGCTCACCCAGTACCCCGCGCAGAGCACCGATCAGGTCACCCAGGCGCTGGAGAAAGCCCAGGTCAACGACGGCTGGGACACTAAGGTCACCCAGCAGTCCTTCCTGGTCCAGGTGCTGATCTACCTCATCCCGCTGGGCCTGCTGCTGGTGATGCTGCTATGGATGATGAACAACATCCAGGGCGGCGGTAACCGGGTGCTCAACTTCGGCAAGTCCAAGGCTAAGCAGCTCTCCAAGGACATGCCCAAGACGACCTTCGGCGACGTCGCGGGCGCCGATGAGGCCGTCGAGGAGCTGGAGGAGATCAAGGACTTCCTCGCCAACCCGGGCCGTTACCAGGCGCTCGGCGCCAAGATTCCCAAGGGTGTGCTGCTCTACGGCCCGCCCGGAACGGGCAAGACCCTGCTGGCCCGCGCGGTGGCCGGGGAGGCCGGGGTGCCCTTCTACTCGATCTCCGGTTCGGATTTCGTGGAGATGTTCGTCGGTGTCGGCGCCTCCCGGGTGCGGGATCTGTTCGAGCAGGCCAAGCAGAACGCCCCGTGCATCGTCTTCGTCGACGAGATCGACGCGGTGGGCCGCCAGCGCGGCGCCGGGCTGGGCGGCGGGCACGACGAGCGCGAGCAGACCCTCAACCAGCTGCTGGTGGAGATGGACGGCTTCGACGCCCGCGGTGGCATCATCCTCATCGCCGCGACCAACCGCCCGGACATCCTCGACCCCGCGCTGCTGAGGCCTGGCCGGTTCGACCGGCAGATCCCGGTGTCCGCGCCGGATATCCGGGGACGGCGCGCCATCCTGGAGGTGCACTCCAAGGGCAAGCCGCTGAGCACCGACGTCGACCTCGACGGGCTGGCCAAGCGCACGGTCGGCTTCTCCGGAGCCGACCTGGCCAACGTCATCAACGAGTCCGCGCTGCTCACCGCCCGGGAGAGCGGGCACGTCATCAACGGCGCCGCGCTGGAAGAAGCGGTCGACCGCGTGATCGGCGGCCCGCGCCGGAAGAACCGGATCATCTCCGAGCAGGAGAAGAAGATCACCGCCTACCACGAGGGCGGGCACGCCCTCGCCGCCTGGGCGATGCCGGATATCGACCCGGTGTACAAGTTGACGATCCTGCCCCGCGGGCGCACCGGCGGGCACGCGCTGGTGGTGCCCGAGGACGACAAGCAGATGATGACCCGCTCCGAAATGATCGCCCGGCTGGTCTTCGCCCTGGGCGGCCGCTCGGCGGAGGAGCTCGTGTTCCACGAGCCGACCACCGGCGCGTCCTCGGACATCGATCAGGCCACCAAGATCGCCCGCGCGATGGTCACCGAGTACGGCATGAGTGCACGGCTGGGCGCGGTGCGCTACGGCCAGGAGCAGGGCGACCCGTTCCTGGGCCGCTCCGCCGGCCGCCAGCCGGACTACTCGCTGGAGGTCGCGCACGAGATCGACGAGGAGGTCCGGGCACTCATCGAGGCCGCGCACACCGAAGCGTGGGAGATTCTCAACACCTACCGGGACATCCTCGATGAGCTGGTCGTGGAACTGCTGGAGAAGGAGACGCTGCACCGCAAGGACCTCGAGCGGGTGTTCAGCAAGGTGGAGAAGCGGCCGAGAATCACCGCGTTCAACGACTTCGGCGGGCGCACTCCCTCGGACAAGCCACCGATCAAGACGGCCGGTGAGCTGGCCAAGGAGCGCGGTGAGCCGTGGCCTCCCCGGCGGGAGCCCACGCCCGTAGCCGTCGCGCCCGGCGCGGATGACCTGCCCGGCGGTCCCCCCCACCCCGCACCGGGGCATCCCGGTCCCAACGGCGCCGGGCCGCATCCCGGCTACCCCACGGGGATGGTCAATGGGACGTACCCGAG
>DASTBN010000619.1:0-4335 GCA_035712045.1 Pseudonocardiaceae bacterium | reverse complement strand
AGGTGATCAGGCGCGAGCACCCGGTGCCTGCTTCCACGCCCCGGGTTGTCACTGTCAGTGAGATCTGGGGAAGGACTGTCGCGGTGTGGGGAGGTGCCGCTAGCGGCAACCTTCTCGCCCGGGTTGCCAGTGGTGGCACCTCCGCAACGGATCACCCCGCCCCTTTCCCGGGGCGGCGGTGCCAGAGTCGACAGTTGACGGCCGTGGCCACCATCAGCGCGCGGCGTCCCCTGTCGCCGACCTGCCCGGTGCGGTACCGGGTGAGTCCTTCGGAGGGTGATCCAGGCAGAAGACCGTGGTTGATCACACTGGCACGGTGGTGCGGCGGCGATCGCGGGATGATCGCGTGGGCGTCCAGGCTCCGGCTAGCTCCACCATCCACCAGAACATCCCCGACGGATTATGCGGCGCCGCGCTAGAGGCAGGGCCGTCATCGACGACGACAGCGTCGATGATCTGCCTGCGGCCCGGCCCGCTAGCGGCGAGGTCGCTTATCGCGACCAGGTCAGACAGCTAGAGCGGCCACCTGGGCCTGGTAGTCGAACTCGCTATCGCGGACCCCGGCGACGAAGGCCGCCCACTCAGTGGGCGTGAAGTCCAGGGTCACCCCGCCATCAGTGGAGCGGACGTGGGTGCCCTGCTGATGATGGGTGACGGTGACCGCGCCATCGCCGCTGGAGAGGTCGTCGAGAAAAGCCGCCCACTGGGTCGGCGTGAAGTCGATGATCGGCCCGGTGCCGTGGGCCTTGCTGTCACGCATCTCGACGCCGGTCGCGGTGAAGTCGATCTCGACGCAGTCACCACCGTTGCTGTTATGGGTCGACGTCCGCCATCCGGCGCGCCACCCTGGGGTTGTCATGTCGTCCTCCGGAATCAGGTGAGTCTGGCGAGCCGAGTGGTGATCGCCCCGACGGATTCCCGCTGCGGCATCGCTGCGGAGCGTAGGGACTCCGCCGTGCGAGTATACGCCGCAATCTGATCTTGGTCCTGCACGTAGATGGCCCCGTCCGCGTATTCGATATAGCCGATGGACTGGGCCTGCTCGAAGTGCAGCACGGCGAACTTTCCTTCCAGGCCTTCATGGTGACCAGCCGAGGTAGGCAGCACCAGGACGTCCACATTGTCCCGAGCGGAAAGGTCAATGAGATGCTGGAGCTGGGCACGCATGGTTGCGACGCCGCCAATCGGCCGATCCAGCACCGACTCTTCGATGATGGCGGGGGAGGCTCAGCGAATGCCCGAGCCACGGATCGCACCGGCATGGGAGCTGAGTGGGGCCACCTGGGCTGCGGATCGCCAACGATCCGCTCGCGGCACGCCTGGTCAAACGAGTCTGGTCACGACTCGCCGAACTGGAACGCGCCGGGCACGATCCTGGTGCGCTGGAGGCGCTGCGCTGTGAGCTCACCCGCCACCAGCCCACTCGTCGCGGAACCTGCCGTGGCTGCGCGGCGGACATGGACCGTCATCTGGAGGCGGCGCCGCTGGCCCTGTGTCACGTGGGTACAGGCTCGCGCCGCGTTGCTCGGTGCCGTTACCGATCGATGAACGGGTGTATGGGGAGTCGGCCGGCGCGTCAGCCCCCGGAACCGTAGGCTGGCCGGTGTGACTGGCCGAGCCTGGCTGCCCCGGGTAGGTGCGGCCGCCGGCGCCGGCCTGCTGCTGTTCGCCGCCGCCCCGCCACGGGAACTGTGGTGGCTCGCGCCGCTGAGCCTCGCCGTGTTGTGGGCGGTGCTGCACGGCCGGTCGGCCCGCGCGGGGTTCGGGTATGGCTTCCTTTTCGGTCTCGGCTTCTTCGTGCCGCTGCTGTCGTGGGTCGGGGAGCTGGTGGGTTCGGTGCCCTGGCTAGCGCTGGCCACCCTCGAGGCGCTGGTCCTGGCACTGGCTGGGACCGGAGTAGCGGTGGTATCGTGGCTGCCCGCCGCGCCGGTCTGGGCGACTGGAGTGTGGGTGGCGGCCGAGGCGCTGATCGCCCGGTTCCCTTTCGACGGTTTCCCGTGGGGCAGGATCGCGTTCGGGCAACCGAGCGGGCTGTTCCTCCCCCTTGCCGCGATCGGCGGCGCCCCGCTGCTGACCGCCGCCGTGGTCCTCACCGGTTTCAGCGCTGGCGAGCTATTCCGCCGCGCTGTGCTTCGCCCTACTCGTCCCGAACTCGACAGCAGAGCCGCTGATGCGCCGCTGAACCGCTCTGCTGTCGAGTTCGGGAGGCGCAGAGCCCTCGCGGTGCCCGCGCTGCTGATCGTGGCGACGCTCGCGGGGGCGGTGGGCGCGGGTTTCGTGGCGGGGAGCAGCGACGCGGGGGACAGGCAGGTGATCGCGGCGCTGGTGCAGGGGAACGTGCCGCGGATCGGGCTGGATTTCAATGCGCAGCGGCGCGCGGTACTGGATAACCATGCCGCGCGCACCCGGCAGCTGGCGGCTGATGTCGCGGCGGGGCGGTCTCCCCAGCCGACGCTGGTGATCTGGCCGGAGAACTCCTCGGACATCGACCCGCTGCGCAACGCCGACGCCCGGGCGGTGATCGATCAGGCGGCCCGCGCGATCGGTGTGCCGATCCTGGTCGGCGCGGTGCTGGTCACCGACGACGGGCGGCACACCACGAATACCGCGATCGTGTGGGATCCGCGCAGCGGGCCAGGCCAGCGGCATGACAAGCGGCCGCTGCCGTTCGCTGAGTCCATCCCGTACCGGGACTTCTTCCGGCTGTTCAGCCCCTTCGTCGACCGCATCGGCAATTTCGTGCCCGGCAGCCACCACGGTGCGGTGGACATTAGCGGCGTCCGGGTCGCGGTCGCGATCTGCTCGGAGGTGGTATATGACGATCTGGTGCGCGATTCGGTCCGCTCCGGAGCCCGGCTGCTCGCCGTGCCGACCAACAACGCCACCTTCGGTTTCACCGCCATGACCTACCAGCAGCAGGCGATCTCCCGGGTCCGGGCGGTGGAGCATAATCGGGCGGTGCTGGTGGCGGCGACCAGCGGGGTCAGCGCGGTAATCTCCCCGAGCGGTACCGTCGAGCAGCAGACCAAGCTATTCACCCCCGCCGCGCTGGTGGCGCGGGTCCCGCTACGTTCCGGTACTACGCTGGCGACCCGCCTCGGGTTCGCCCCGGAGTGGGCGCTGGTGGCGATGGGTGCGGCGGGCCTGGTGACGGCCCTGATGATGCGCGGAGGGGACGTCGATGACGGATCAGCGGGGGGGTGGTCACGTCGACGGGGTCGGCCGGACCATCGTGGTGATCCCGACCTACAACGAGCGGGCCACGCTGTCAGCGGTCCTGAACCGGCTGCACCACGCCGTACCTGACGCGCACGCCCTCGTCGTGGACGATGACAGCCCGGACGGGACCGGCGCCTTGGCCGACGAACTGGCCGCCGCTGATGGCCGGGTGAGGGTGCTGCACCGTCCGGGGAAGGCCGGTCTCGGGGTGGCCTATGTGGCCGGATTCCGGTGGGCCCTGGAACGAGGCTATGACATCCTGGTGGAGATGGACGCGGACGGCTCGCACGCCCCCGAGGATCTTCCCCGGATGCTGGGGGCGCTGGCGGACAGCCCGTCCCGCACCGGCGCTGATGTCGTGCTGGGATCGCGCTATGTGCCCGGCGGACGGGTGGTGAACTGGGCCCGGCACCGGCAATGGCTGTCCCGGGGCGGCAACCTCTACTCCCGGCTGGCGCTGGGGGTTGCCATCAATGACCTGACCGGCGGTTTCCGCATCTACCGCCGCCGTGTGCTCGAGTCCCTCGACTTGGGTACCGTCGCCTCCCAGGGGTACTGTTTCCAGGTCGACCTGGCCTGGCGCTCGGTGCGTGGTGGTTTCACCGTTGTCGAGGTGCCGATCGTCTTCACCGAGCGCGAGCAGGGTCACTCGAAGATGACGAGCGCCATCGTCCGTGAGGCGTTGTGGCGGGTGACGGTCTGGGGTATCCAGCGCTGCGTGGCGCGCGTGCGCCACCGGTCCGGCACCGACGCGGCCAGCACCGCCACGCAGCCCAGTTAATCCCTTACGCCGAACGGGACCGGCGGCCACGTAACTCGGTCAGCCGTTCGTCGAGCAGCTCCTCCAGCTCCGGGATGGTGCGCCGCTCCATCAGCATGTCCCAGTGCGTGCGCGGCGGCTTGATCTTCTTCGGCTGTGGCTCATCGCCGTCGAAGAGCTTCGATTCGTAGCCGTGCAACCGGCACTCCCACGTCATCGGGGTTTCGGCATCGTCGGCGAAGGACACAGCGAAGTCGTGGCCCTTGGGGCAGGCATAAATCACCGGCCGCCGGGGAGCCAGGTCATGGTCGCGGTCGGTCTCGTAACTGACTGTTCCGAGCCTGCTACCACGAAGA
>DASTBN010000618.1:0-8188 GCA_035712045.1 Pseudonocardiaceae bacterium | reverse complement strand
GCCCGGATCGCGGTAGCGTCAGCGCCGACCGCGGCCAGCAGGGGTGCCGCGATGCCGTCAGCCTGCGCCAGCAGCGCGCCGAGCAGATGCGCCGGGGTGACATCGGGGTTGCCGGCCATCGACGCGGCCTGCACAGCCGAGGTGATCGCGGCCTGTGTCTTGGTCGTTGGGTTGAAGGAGTCCATCCTCGAGCTGTTCCCTCCGCCGTGCCTATCGCTGGTCTTGCACTGTCAACGTCAGAGAAGTTGAGTCTGTTCCGCTCAAGTGGCGGCGCGTGGCTCCAAAGATCACCGTACCCGGCTTACTTCATGGTCACCGCTATCGCCCTGGCGAGCTCGTCACGCCTGCAGACCTCCTCGCAAGGGCTGCGCACCACCTCATCGCTGGCCTCCACGTGGACAAACTGTCCTTCGGGCACGTGATCCTTCTGGACGTTCGTGGTCGCCCCGAGGTTTGCGCAGTCCTGCCGGTCGGTGAACAAGCAGACATGAAACACGGAGCGCTCGGCCGCCTCGATCCCGTGGGCGACATCTCTGGCGAGCGGCGAAGGGCTGGGGTGGCCCGCGGACACCACCACGTTCGCGGTTGCGGAAGTTCCCGGCAGAACGTTGTCCGGCGGCTTGTGCTCACGAGAGAGGAAACGGTGAGACTGATACACCTTCACGTGTGGGCCGAGGCTGGAAACCGCCTTCTCGTGAATTTTCTCGAAAGGACTCTCCCGCTGGTGTGCCATATCGGCGCAGCGCGGATTCTCTGCGCATTTCTCAGGCTTGAACTCGCCGTTCGCCCGGCGATCCGCGCCGTTGATGAACAGGTATCGGGCGTTGGCCTCCTGGAATACCTTCACCGCGACGAGATGAACGAAACGGTCTCCGCCCAGGCACCCGTGGTCGGCGGTGTCCGGGCAGGCATGGGGCGCCTCCACGATAAGGGTGGATGGGTTGCCGCTTGGCGGCCAGGAGACCAGGTAGAGACCCCAGGCGCGGGCGACGTGGCTCTCCCGCAGCAGTACCACGCCCCGCCCGGTACGGCGATCGGTGGTGAGCGCGACCTGGTAGCCGACTGGCGCCAGCGCCTGGCACGCCGCGATGAGATCGCCTCCTGCGGTCTTGCTGAAACCCTCGACCAAGGCTTTCCGGCCATCCGGATCTTTCGTGGGGTCGGCGTAACCCCTGGTATCCGCCGCCGGAATGGATCGCACGAACTCGTCGATGACCGCCTGGAGATCGACGGGTGGCTGCTTCACGGAGGCCTGGGCGCACTGCTGGGAGACGGCGGACGCCGGCTCTGGCGAGGTCGCCTGCGAGAGGGATACGATCATCGTGAGAATCAGGGTCATCACGAACATGGCGCTTCGTCACCTTCCTCCAATGGGCAAGGTTGTGGCGTGACTCAGCCCAGAAACGCAGTGGGCGGCCGCCTCGAACAAGCCCGATGACGGCGCGCGCAGTCTCCGGAAGACGAAAGATTGATGCGGTCGCGGCCGTCCAGCCGAGAGCGCGTAATAATTCGCGACGCTGCATGCTGCGGGTCCACCAATGAGAAACCGCGCGACCGCAAGGGCCCGCGGGCATACCGCCATCTTGCATCAGGAATTCTCGGCCTGTCCAGCTATTAAGGCACCGCGAGCCGGCGTCTTCACTCCAGGTCCTGATGCCCGGCTCGGGCGAGTCGGCAGAGCGTTGATCACTACGTAGTGACACCTAAGATCGCGCACGGTAATATCACAGGTGCGGTGAGACCGGGTCTGGGTGGGTAAGGGTAAGGTTCCGGCACCCTCGGGGAGTTCGCCCGCCCCGACGGGTTACCTGCCTGCCATACACCTGGATCCGGACTATGACAGCCGAAGCTGTGGGGAGCTCCGCGCCGCTGCCCGATCGCCAGCCGCTTCGTGGCGGCACGCCCGCGATCATGGTCCGGCTGATCCGGGAGAGCTACGCCCAGGTCCAGCCCCGCGCGCGGGAGGCCACCCAGTTCTTCTACGCGATGCTCTTCGCCATCGCCCCGGCCACCCGGGAGCTGTTCGCGGCGAACATGGAAGTGCAGCGCAGCCGGTTCTGGCGCGCGCTGGTGCACATCGTGCAGAACGTCGACCGGGCCGGTGAGCTGGTGCCCTTCCTGCATCAGCTGGGCCGGGATCACCGCAAGTTCGGGATGGAGCCGCAGCACTACGACGCGATGGGCACAGCGCTGCTCGCCACCCTGAAGCAATTCGCGGGCCCGGCCTGGACGCCGTCCGTGGAACGGGCCTGGCGGGACGCCTACAGCCTGATCGTCAAGACCATGCGGGAGGCCGCCGACGCCGAACCCGGCCCCGCCTGGTGGACCGCCCGCATCGCCGACCATCAGCGCCTGACCTGGGACCTGGCCGTGGTCCGGGTGATCCCCGACCGGCCGGTGCCCTACCAGCCCGGCCAGTACGTCAGCGTGGAAATCCCGCAGCGGCCCCGGCTGTGGCGCTACCTGTCCCCGGCGAACGCCCCCCGGCCCGACGGGTCGATCGAGTTCCACATTCGCGCGGTGCCGGGTGGCTCGGTCAGCCGGGCGATCGTCAGCCACTCCCAGGTTGGTGACACGTGGCGGATCGGCGCGCCGATGGGTGTCATGACGGTGGACCGGGAAGCCGGGCGCGATGTCCTGATGGTCGCTGGCGGCACCGGGACGGCGCCCATGCGGGCCATCGTCGAGGACCTCTCCCGGTGGGGCGAAAACCCCCAGGTGACCCTCTTCGCGGGTGCGCGGGTCCGCGCCGATCTGCACGACCTCGACACCCTCACCGCCATTGCCGCCACCAACCCCTGGCTCACCGTGGTCCCAGTGGTCGAGTCCCCCCAGCGGGTGCCGGGGATGGAACACGGCACGCTCGCCGACGCCGTCACCCGCTCCGGCTCCTGGCCCGACCGCGACGTCCTGATCTGCGGCTCGCCGGCCATGATCCGCGCCACCGTCTCGCGGATGCTGGTCGCCGGCACCCCGCTCGACCGCATCACCTACGACCCCTTCACGTTGGACTAGGCCCCGTTCTGTAGCTACCTGCTGGGGCGCCAGATGACCAGGGCGGTTTTGGTGTTGGGATGCACTGGGACGAGGTCGCGCCGGTAGGAGGCGTGCACGGCCGCAGCGGATTGCTCGGCGCGGGCCTGGGCGTGGGCGAGCTCGGCGCGGGCCCGCTCCAGCTCAGTGGCTAACTCAGCCAGGCGGGTGCGCAGGGCATCGACCTGGTTCTCCAGGTCGATGATCCGCTTGATCCCGGCCAGGTTGACGCCATGGTGCTGGGAAAGGCGCTGCACCTCTTGCAGCAGGGTGATGTCCCGCGCGGAGTAGCGGCGGCCACCGCCTGGGCTGCGGCCAGGGGAGACCAGGCCCAGGCGGTCGTAGCTGCGCAGGGTCTGCGCGTGCAATCCCGCCAGCTGAGCGGCCACGGAGATGACGAACACCGGAGTGTCCTGGTCCGCGCCGGGTAGGTTAGGAGTGTTCATGGCGTCGTCCTGGATCGCTGCGCGCGGGCGAACAGCTCCGCTCGCGGGTCTTCACCGGCGGTGGCCTTCGCGTACGCTTCTAGCGCGTCTTTCGCCTGGCGGTCCAGCTTGGTGGGAACGACCACCTGCAGGGTCACCAGGAGATCGCCAGCCCGCCCGTCGCGCCGGGTGATGCCCTTGCCCCGTACCCGCAAGATACGGCCCGGGGCGGTCCCCGGGGGAACCTTCAGCGACACGGTGCTTACCGACCCGGGATTCCCGTTCGCGGACGGCGCCTCCATGGTGGGTACGGTCAGCGTGGTGCCCATCACCAGCTCAGGGAATGACACCGGCACGGTCAGGGTGAGATCATCACCGGTGCGCCCGAACACCGGATGCGGGGTGACATGCACCCGCACGTAGAGATCACCTGGCGGCGCGCCGCGCATGCCCGGCTCGCCCTGGGCCGCCAGCCGGATCTTCTGGCCATCGGAGACCCCGGGGGGGATCCGCATGGTCAGCGTGCGGTGCCGGCTGGATACCCCGCGGCCGCCGCACTCGGCGCACGGGTCATCGATGATCCGGCCCGTGCCCCGGCAATCCCGGCAGGGCTCGGACAGCGCGAAGGTGCCCTCGCTGCGGGTGATCAGGCCGGTGCCGCCGCAGACCGGGCAGACCCGGGGGACGGTGCCCGCCCGGGCGCCGGTGCCGCCGCAACTGCCGCAGCTGGCCGGGCTGGCGATCCGCAGCGGCACGGTGGCGCCGCGAACCGCCTCGGCGAAGTCGATCCGGACGTCGGTTTCGACGTCGGTGCCCCGTCGCGGGCGGCTGGAGGTCGCGGCACCGCCGCGGTTGCCGAACAGCCCGCTGAGCAGATCACCGAGACCACCACCGCCGTCACCGGCCCGGCTGGTCGCGGCGCCGAACAGGTCATTGAAGTCGAATCCACCCGCGCCCGGACCGCCGAAGCCGCCCGCACCGGGCCGGAAACCACCACTGAACAGGCTGCGCGCGTCGTCGTACTGCTTGCGTTTCTCCGGGTCCGAGAGCACGCCGTAGGCCTCGGACACCGACTTGAAACGCGCCTCAGCGCGCGCGTCACCGGGGTTGGCGTCCGGGTGCAACTCCCGGGCCAGCTTGCGGTACGCCCGTTTGATCTCCTCCGCTGACGCGGTCGAGGAGACACCCAGCTCCGCGTAGAAGTCCTTCTCAAGCCATTCCCTGGCGCTCACCGGGTACCTCCTCCCGCCTCACATTAGTTGTCTTGCAGCTGTCCAGCCTCATCACTCGCCTGCGTATCTCCCAGCGGATCTGCTTCGCCCGCCGGTGCTTCGCCGGGCTCGGTGTCGGTCACGGCCACCATCGCCGGGCGCAGCATCCGCTCACCGAGGCGGTAACCCAGGCGCAGCACCGCGGTGACGGTCGGCTTGTCGACCTCCGGGGAGGTGCTGTGCTGCACCGCCTCGTGCACCTCCGGGTCGAAGCCGTCCCCCACAGCCCCGAAGGACCGCAGGCCCTGGGCCTGCAGCACGGCCACCATCTTGTCCGCGACGGCCTTGAACGCACCCGAGAGGTCACCGTGCTCAGCCGCCCGCTCGATGTCGTCGACCACAGTGAGCAGCTGGGTGACGATCTGGGCCTTGGCCGTGTCGTTCGCTAGCTGGCGATCCCGCTCCACCCGGCGGCGATAGTTGCTGTACTCGGCGGAGACGCGCTGCAGATCGCCGGTTCGCTCATCCAGCTGGGCCCGCAGCTCGGTGAGCTCGGGCGCGTCAGCCGTGCCGGGCTCAGCCTCGTCCACGCGCACGCCGTCACCGGCGGGTTCCGCATCCGCTGGCGGAACCCGGACCTCACCTGTCACCGGATCGATTCTCCGCTTGTCTCGCACGACCACTCTGGGCTGGTCCTCACTCACTTCTTGCCGCTCCCGGGCCCCTCGTCGACGATCTCCGCGTCGACGACGTCGTCATGCCCGGCGGAGTGCCCCCCGGACGTGCCCGGCCCGCCAGCCGCCCCGTCACCGGCCGCCGCTCCGGCGGCGGTGCTGTCCTGCTGCTGGTACAGGGCCTGGCCCAGTGCCTGGGATTCGGTGGCGAGCTTCTCCATCGCGGCGCGGATCGCGTCGGTGTCGGTGCCCTTGAGCGCCTGCTGGGCTTCGCCGAGGGCGGCGTTGACCTTGTCCTTGACGTCGGAGGGCAGCTTGGCGTCGTTGTCCTTGATGAACTTCTCGGTCTGGTAGACCAGTGACTCGGCCTGGTTGCGGGTCTCGGCCTCCTCGCGGCGGCGGCGGTCCTCCTCGGCGTGCTCCTCGGCGTCGCGCATCATCCGGTCGATGTCTTCCTTGGGCAGCGCGGACCCGCCGGTGATGGTCATGGCCTGGGACTTGCCCGTGCCCTTGTCCAAAGCGGAGACGTTGACGATGCCGTTGGCGTCGATGTCGAAGGTGACCTCGATCTGCGGCACGCCCCTCGGTGCCGGGGGCAGCCCGGTCAGCTCGAACATGCCGAGCTTCTTGTTGTACGCCGCGATCTCCCGCTCGCCCTGGAACACCTGGATCTGCACGGAGGGCTGGTTGTCATCGGCCGTGGTGAAGATCTCGCTGCGCTTGGTGGGGATGGTGGTGTTGCGCTCGATGAGCCTGGTCATCACCCCGCCCTTGGTCTCGATGCCCAGCGAGAGCGGGGTGACATCGAGCAGCAGGACGTCCTTGACCTCGCCCTTGAGCACGCCGGCCTGCAGCGCAGCGCCCACCGCGACGACCTCATCGGGGTTGACGCCCTTGTTCGGCTCCTTGCCGCCAGTGAGTTCCTTGACCAGGTCGGTGACGGCGGGCATCCGGGTGGAGCCGCCGACCAGCACCACGTGGTTGATCTGCCCGATGGAGATGCCGGCGTCCTTGATCACGTTGCGGAACGGGGCGCGGCAGCGGTCCAGCAGGTCGGCGGTGATCTTCTGGAACTCCGCGCGGGAGAGTGTCTCGTCCAGGAACAGCGGGTTCTTGTCCGCGTCGACGGTGATGTAGGGCAGGTTGATCGCCGCGGTGGACTGGCTGGACAGCTCGATCTTCGCCTTCTCAGCGGCTTCGCGGAGCCGCTGCATGGCCATCTTGTCCTTCTTCAGGTCGATGCCGTGCGAGGAACGGAACTTGTCAACCAGCCAGGTGATGATCCGCTCGTCCCAGTCATCGCCGCCGAGGTGGTTGTCCCCGGAGGTGGCGCGGACCTCAACGACGCCCTCACCGATCTCCAGCAGTGACACATCGAAGGTGCCACCACCGAGGTCGAAGACCAGGATGGTCTGCTCCTTCTCGCCCTTGTCCAGGCCGTAAGCCAGGGCAGCGGCGGTGGGCTCGTTGACGATGCGCAGCACGTTCAGCCCGGCGATCTGGCCAGCCTCCTTGGTGGCCTGGCGCTGGGCATCCTCGAAGTAGGCGGGCACCGTGATCACCGCGTCGGTGACGTCCTCACCGAGGTAGGCCTCAGCGTCGCGCTTAAGCTTCATCAGCACCCGGGCACTGATCTCCTGAGCGGTGTACTTCTTGCCATCGACCGTAGTGGACCAGGTGGTACCCATGTGCCGCTTGACCGACCGGATGGTGCGGTCCACGTTAGTGACGGCCTGGTTCTTGGCGGACTGGCCGACGAGCACCTCGCCGTTCTTGGCGAAGGCGACCACGGAGGGCGTGGTGCGCGAGCCTTCGGAGTTCGCCACCACCGTGGGCTCGCCGCCTTCCAGGACGGACACGACGGAGTTGGTGGTCCCTAGGTCGATACCGACCGCACGAGCCATGTGAGCAACCCTTTCGAACTTGACTGATGCCCGCTCAATGTCGGGGGCGACTATACCGGGCCGCCGACCCAGGACTTGAGTGGACTCCGCTCAATCTTCCTGACACAGCTAACGGCGGGGACGGCTGTGATGTTCCCGGCGGGCGCTCCCGGGGTTGTTCCCGGCGGAAGCCCGCTTGTCGGGTGCCCGCCAGTACCGGCACGATCCCTCTGAGGGAGGGACCCGGTGGACGATGACGCTGGCCGGGTGCGGGAGTTCGGCGACGGACTGGCCGAGCACGAGTGGGCCGATCTTGTCCAGCGCGGTCGCCCGCGCCGGCTTCGGGCTGGCGCGCCACTGTTCGCCGAGGGTACCCGCTCTGACAGAGTGGTCGTCCTGATCTCGGGCCGGGTCAAGGTCTTCACCTCCGCCGAGGACGGCACAGAAGTGATCTTGGCGGTGCGCGGGCCGGGTGCGGTGCTCGGCGAGCTGACGGCGATCGATGGGCGGCCGCACTCGGCGTCAATCAGATCATTGGAACCCGTTGAGTTCCTGGCCGTGAGATTCCAGGAGTTCACCGCTTTCCTGCACGCGCATCCCCGGGTGATGTGGCTGTTGGTGCGTATTCTCGCCGGTCGGTTACGTGATGCCGACCGTAAACGAGTCGAGTTTGGCGTCTACGATATCCGGAACCGGGTCGCCCGTCGCCTGGTCGAGCTGGCCGACCGCTTCGGCGAGCCGACGGAGTCCGGGATCAGGATTGGGGTGCCACTCACCCAGGAGGAGCTCGCGGGCTGGGTCGGCGCGTCACGGGAAGCCGTGGCCAAGGCTCTCCGGGAGCTGCGTGCCAGTGGCTATGTCCAGACCCAGCGCCGCACCTACACGGTGATCGACTTCGAAGGTCTTCGCCGATGCGCCCGCTGACTGTGTAAAAATACCGGTCCGTTACCAGTACTCATCCC
>DASTBN010000617.1:0-4061 GCA_035712045.1 Pseudonocardiaceae bacterium | reverse complement strand
CCGAGGGGGGCCGCCGATCGCGGCCCCCTTGCCGGGGTCGGGCGCGCGAAGGGCTGGCGGCGTGGGGGCGATGTGGCAGCGAGACGTCAGAGCTTCCTGGGTATCGCCGGCTCGTACAGCTACGAATGGCTCACCGTGGACCCGGTGGCCGCCGGGGCCGGCGTTCCCGAGCAGCCTCCGCTGCCCCCGATCCCGGAGCCAGCCACGATGCCCCGGGTCACCGAACCGGCGGATGAGCCGATGGTGCGGGTGGTCGACCGCGGCATCCAGCTTCCGGCGCCCTACTGGCATGTCGGCTGGCCGGCCGCGGTCACCGGCACCTACCTCCGGGCCGATGTCGCCCGCCGGCTGGTCAGCGTGGTGGCCGGGCTTCCAGACCGATTCGGCCTGGCGGTGCTCGACGGGTGGCGGCCGCTGGAGCTGCAGCGCCAGATCTACCGCGCGGCCTACCAGGATCCCGCGCTGCCCCCCGGTTTTGTCAGCGAGCCCAGCCCCGACCCGCAGACGCCGCCCCCGCACCTGACCGGGGGCGCGGTCGATGTCACCCTGACCTACCGGCACCGCGCGCTGGCGCTGGGCACCCAGTTCGACGCGTTCACCGCGCGGGCCGCCAGCACGGCGTTCGAGACCATCCCCGGTGCCATCCGGGAGCTGCGGCGGCTGCTCACCGCCCGGATGCTCGACGCGGGATTCGTCGCCTACCAGCAGGAATGGTGGCATTTCGAGTATGGCACCCGGCGCTGGGCGGCAGTGCGGGGCGAACAGCCACGCTATGGACCGGCCAGCCCACCTCAAGGCCGCTGATCCGCAAAGCCATATGACCGCTGTTCACCGGCCACTCTCACACCATCCGATCGTCGTTTTCTGACTGTTTATCCCTTTTTTCGTGATGCTACTCGCCCTGCTCATAGCCAGGGGCGTGCTCACCGGCCAGGCCAGGGCCGAGGGCAAAACCAGGACGTACTACATCGCGGCTGACGAACTGGCGTGGAACTACGCCCCGGAAGGCCACAACGTGATCACCGGCCAGTGCCTCTACCAGGGCTACCGCGACGCGGGCTTCACCCGGCGGCTGCAGCGGCCGCGCGAGGAGCAGTACCTGGGGCTGCTCGGGCCGGTCATCCGGGCCGAGGTCGGCGACACGATCAAAGTGGTGTTCCGCAACAACTGCTCATTCCCGGCGAGCATTCACCCGCACGGCGTCTTCTACGACAAGAACGACGAAGGCGCTCCCTACAACGATGGCACCGCGAGGTGATGGACGAGAACAAGACCCACTACATCGAGGCCGAGCGCACCAAGCTCCCCCACCCACCCGCCGCTGACGACGCGGAGTTCGCCGAGAGCAACCTGATGCACTCGATCAACGGCTACGTGTACGGGAATGGGCCGGTGGTGACGATACGCGCGGGTGAGCGGGTGCGCTGGTACCTGATGGGCATGGGCACCGAGGTCGACTTGCACACCCCCCACTGGCACGGCAACACGGTGACCGTGGCCGGGATGCGGGCGGACGTGGTCAGCCTGCTGCCGGCCAGCATGGTGAGCGCCGACATGGTGCCGGACGCGCCCGGGACCTGGCTGTTCCACTGCCACGTCAACGACCACATCAGCGCCGGCATGCAGACCCGCTACCAGGTACTGCCGTGGCGCTGAGGGCACACCCGGGGCAGGGTCGGCGCGCGACGGTGTCCGGCCGACTCGATACCGTGGGGCCCATGAGCGACATCGTTGATGACAAGGCACACATCCGCGGCAAGATCGACTTGTCGAACGCGATCTGGCAGCGCGCGGCGGGCTCGGAAGAGCTGGAGGGACCGCACCTGGAGATCGCGTTCGTGCAGGACGGCTACGTGGCCATGCGCAGCTCAGAGAAGCCCATCGACTCCGAGACCCTGATCTTCACCCCGGCGGAGTGGGAAGCGTTCGTGCTCGGCGCCAAGGACGGCGAGTTCGACGTGATGTGACCTGCGCGACAGGCGCGCCATCGGGAAGCCGCAGAGGGACTCCCGCTCGGCGCGCCACCACACCCACGCGGGATCTCAGGCCTGAGCTGCCGCTTCCTGCGGCGCCCGCTCCTCGGATACCGTCCATCCCGTTTCGAGCAAGGATTTGAGATTGGACAGGATCCGATCCAGCCCTCGCGCACGCCGCGGAGCATCTCGCTGTCGGGCTCGAAATCGTCGTGGGTGACGGTGAGCTTGACCGCGGCGGGGGTGGTCTGCTCGATCTCGAAGGTGACCTTGGAGATCTTCTCCTTGCGGAGTTCGGCGAGGTAATCGCCGGTCCAGCCGAAGAACTGGCGCATCTCGGGCTGGTAGTTGTGCCAGCTGTAGGAAAGCGTGCGGTAGGGCTCGGAGATCAGCACGCGCTGGTCCCAGTCGTGCGGCCCGTCGTCGGCGCCCATTTTCCACAGCACCGGTGAGCCGGCCTGGAAATCGGAGCGCGGCCCGCCTCCATCGAAGTAGCGCGCGATGAAGGCCGGCTCGGTCAGCGCCTGCCAGAGCTTCGCGGGGGTCGTGCGGATGTAGGTCTGGTAGACGAACTCGGTCTGGCTCATGTGTGGCTCCTCCAGGGCCTTCTTGAGGTCCGCGAGCGCCTGCGCGCGGCCGCGGTCGTACTGACGGATCCACCGGTCGGCGATGTCGTTGATGGGCGCGACGTTGAGATAATGGAGCTTCTCCCTGCCACGCCGGGTAGTGGTGACCAGGCCCGCCGCCTCGAGAACCGCGAGGTGTTTGGTGACCGCCTGGCGCGTGGTGTCCAGGACCCCACACATCTCACGCAGAGTCTGCCCGCTGCGCCGGTTCAGCGCGTCCAGCAGATGGCGTCGGCTCGGATCGGCCAGCGCCTTGAACACCGCGTCCATCATCCATATCTCCATCAGGCAACCTTTCGGTTGCCTATCTGGCTGTAGGCAACCACGTGGTTGCTCGTCAAGCCGACGGGCGACGCTGGCTTACGCCGATAGTTCGGCGAACATCGATGGCGCGCGAGCCACTTTCGATTCCTCTAGCGGCGTTTTCCGGCTGTACGACACGAAGTGCGACAGCCACCCAGTATTTCTCGTGTACACGTACGGAGGCAAGGAAACCGCCTCGACTACAGTGGCGGCTGCAATACTCACGCGGCTTACAGGCCGTCCCTGCAGCACGGAAAGCCCATCAAGTACAAAGCGTGCGTCAATGTGCAGCACTGGCGCGACACGTGCTCCGGGGAGGCGGACGACCTGACGTGGCCTCGGCGCGTCCTCCCTCCGCTGGACGCCGCGATTCGAGCGGTCAGCGGAGGGAGGGGCCCGGCCAAGCGTCCCTCAGCGGCCAAGGGCTCCAGTGGTGAGGCCGTGCAGAAAAACGGACCAGCGGGTCTCGGGGATGGCGAGCACGGGGCCGTCGGGATCCTTGGAATCGCGGACCCCGATGGCGGCCCGCCCAGCGCCACCTGGACGCAGTTGGCCTCGCACACCCCTGCCACCAGCTACCGTGCCCGCACTATCGCTGTTTGGGTGTCGGAAGTGACAAATTTTGTCGCTCTCGACACCGAAACGGCGACTTGATAGTGGACCAGAACGGTGATCTTGATGGTGGGCGGGACCGGGCGGGCTTAGAGGCCGGCGCGTTCGACCCGCTGGCTGGAGGAGACCAGGGCGGCCAGGCGGTCGCCAATGGCGTGGGTGCCGCCGGGCTGGCTGTGGTCGCGGGTGGCGAGGTCGAAGGCGACGGCGGCCTCGACCCGCCGGGATGGCTCGTCCAACCCGAGGTGGGCGAGCATCAGGCCTACCGACAGGACCGCCGCAGTGGGATCGGCGATGGCCTGGCCGGCGATGTCCGGGGCGGAGCCGTGGACCGGCTCGAACATGCTGGGATGACGGCGGGTGACATCGAGGTTCCCGCTGGCGGCCAGGCCGATCCCGCCGGTGATCGCGGCCGCCAGGTCGGTCAGGATGTCGCCGAAGAGGTTGTCGGTGACGATCACGTCGAACCGGCTGGGATCGGTCACCAGGTGAATGGTGGCCGCGTCGACATGCTGGTAGGCGACCGTCACGTCGGGATGCTGCAGCG
>DASTBN010000616.1:0-7072 GCA_035712045.1 Pseudonocardiaceae bacterium | reverse complement strand
CCTAATCCGGCTCAGCGCATGGTGGAACGGCCACCCACTCGACCGGACCCGCACCAGCCACCTCGCCTGCCTCCAACTCAAACAGGCCTCATGAAGCGCGAATAAACCACCAGGGTCCCGGACGCGCCCAAAACACGACGGAAAACCAAAAAGAATGAGCACAACCCATGGACCGAGGCTTGACACGGCCCCGCCCCTTCAGGGATGAAGAGCTGATCACAAAGATCTGGCGTGACCTGATCGGGTTTTCGATTTTCGGCGTCGATGACAGCTTCTACGATGTCGGCGGCCATTCGTTGCTGCTGGCGAGAGTGCGTGATCGGATCCGGGCCGCGCTCAAGATTGACGTCGACTTCGCTGAGATGCTTCATCATTTGACCGTGCGAGCGCTGGCGAAACATGTCGATGCTCTCGCGGAGGGCTCACGCGAGAACGATGATCATAGTCCGTGAAGATTTGTGACGGAGGTGGTGTGGCCAGGGTCAGGGGGCTAGGGGGAGGCGGATGCGGAAGGTGGCGCCGGAGCCGGGGGTGGTGTTGACTTCGGCGGTGCCGCCGTGGGCGGCGGTGAGGGCGGCGACGATGGACAGGCCTAGTCCGGTGCCGCCACGGGTGCGGGTTCGGGCGGAGTCGGCGCGGTAGAAGCGTTCGAAGATGCGCTGGGCATCGTGGGGTGCCAGGCCGGGGCCCTGATCGGCGACGGAAAGGACCGCCCAGCCGGGTTCGGTGGCCACCGCGACGGTGACCGGGGTGCCAGCGGGAGTGTGGGTGAGCGCGTTGGTCACGAGGTTGCCCAGCACCTGACGCAGCCGGGGCTCATCACCGATCACCACGGGCACCCGATCGTCATGGGCGAGCTCCAGGGTGACCGGTCGGCCTGGGGAGAGCGCGCGGGCGTCGTGGACGGCGTCGGCGGCCAGCGCGATCAGATCGACCGGTGCACGGGCCAGTTCCCGCTGCTCGTCCAAGCGGGCGAGCAGCAGCAGATCCTCGACGAGCAGGCCCATCCGGGCCGCCTCGGACTCGATCCGTTTCATCAAGCGGGGCACGTCATCGGCCGCGCCCTGGCGGTAGAGCTCAGCGAACCCGCGGATCGAGGTGAGTGGGGTGCGCAACTCGTGGCTGGCGTCGGCGACGAAGCGCCGCATCCGCTCCTCGGAGCTGCGCGCCGCCGCCTCGGAGGCCTGCTGGGTGCGGAACGCGGACTCGATCTGGACGAGCATCCCGTTCAGCGCGCCGGAGAGCTGCCCCACCTCGGTACCTGGCGGGTGTTCCGGTACCCGCCGGGTCAGATCACCCGCCGCGATGGCCTCCGCTGTGTCCTTGACCTTGGCCAGCGGCCGTAATGTGCTGCGCACCATGAGGTAACCCACTCCGGCGAGAACCGCCAGCACCACCCCGCCGACGATCAGCTCCAGCGAGACCAGCCAGGACAGCGTGGCGTCCACGCTCGCCAGGCTGATCGCGATCAGCACGCTGCCGGAACCGTCCGGCAGCGTGACGGCGACGAGCCGCCATTGCCCGCCGCCCTCGGTCGCAGGCACCGTCACCGGCTGTCCGCGGCGGGCAGCCACCTGCTCAGGGGTCCACGCTGGGAAGACGGGACCCGGCTGGTCGAGCCGCCACGGGGATTCCGGCACCGGAGTCACGGCTCCCGCGTTGTCGGCTATGGCCAGCGAGACCGCGCTGGGCGGATGGAACCGGCCGTGCCCGCCGGGTGAGCCCGGCTGGAGCAGCTCTGGAGGCGGCAGCAGGCCATGGCGGATCGGCTCCTCCACGAGGTGCAGCCGACGGTCCACCTCGTCGTAGAGGTATCCGCGCAGCGCGGTGACCGTCGCCACGCCGGCGGCCCCGAGCGCGATCGCGACCAGAGCCAGCACCGCGGCGACCAAACGCGCCCACAGCGGCGTCTCGGCCCACAGCTTTCGGACGCGGCGCCGCCGGGCAGGCCGACCCACCCCGGTCACGGCTGGGCTCACATCCGGGGCACACGCAGCACGTAGCCCACGCCACGCACGGTGTGCAACAGCCGTGGCTCACCGGTATCGAGCTTGCGCCGCAGATAGGAGACGTAGGACTCGATCACGCCGGTGTCGCCGTTGAAGTCGTAGTTCCACACGTGCTCGAGGATCTGGGTCTTGGAGAGCACCCGTCCCGGGTTGCGCATGAAATAGTGGAGCAGCTTGAACTCGGTCGGGGACAGCTCGACCAGCTCACCCGCCTTACGCACCTCGTGAGTGTCGTCATCGAGTTCGAGATCGGCGAAGGATAGCTGGGCGCTCGCCTGTTCGGGCCCGGATCCGGCGCGGCGCAGGATCGCCCGGATCCGGGCAATCACCTCTTCCAGGCTGAATGGCTTGGTCACGTAGTCGTCGCCGCCCAGGGTCAGGCCGGTGACCCGGTCGGCGGTGGCATCGCGCGCGGTGAGGAACAGCACTGGCATCTGAAGGCCCTCACCGCGCAGCTTGCGCACCATCTCGAAGCCATCCAGGCCGGGCATCATCACATCGAGCACCAGCAGATCGGGCCGACTGCGCCTGGCCTGCTGCATCGCCTCAAGGCCGTCGGTGGCCGTCGCCACCTCGAAACCGACGAAACGCAGGCTCGCCGAGAGCAGCTCGACGATGTTGGGCTCGTCGTCAACGACGAGCAGCCGGGCCTCGGGACTCACCGCAGCCATGGCGCATCACCTCCTGAGCACGAATCCGCGAGCCAAGTGTGGTTCACCAGCCTCCCACTCTCCTGGAGATCACCTGTGAGTCACCTGGGAATCCCTGCCCCGCCGTCACCTGATCCGTTCCCAGCTAACTCCCAGGGACCTGGCAGCCTGGCTCAAAGTTGATCGGCCACGGTGGTCAACGGATCGGACAAGCCTCTCCTTCCTCCCCTTGTCTCCCGAGCTCGGCAGCAGCATGGCCCAGGGTCCGGTCCGGCAGCACTGCTGTTGAGCTCGGGAGACGCAGCGCCACCCAACGGCTCCCGACAACCCAGAGGACCAACAAGATGAGCCAGCGGCCGCAGCATTATGGCAGCAGCACCGCCGAGAAGACCGACGTCGGCGGACTGCGGTGAGTACCATCGCCTCCGCCGGGAACTCCCGCGCCGCCGGGGCCACCGAGCCGGCCCGGACCGCGCTCGTCGAGATCGTCGTCCCGGTATACAACGAGGAGCGGGAGCTGGCCGGTTGCGTGCAGGTGCTGCACGCCTACCTGCGGGAGCACTTCCCGTTCCCGACACGGATCACCATCGCGGACAACGCCAGCACCGACACCACACCGCAGATCGCGCAAGAGCTGGCCGCGACGCTGCCCGGGGTGCGGGTGCTGCGGCTGGAAGACAAAGGCCGCGGCCGGGCGCTGCGGGCCGCGTGGTCGCTCAGCGACGCCGACGTCGTCGCCTACCTGGACGCCGATCTGTCCACCGGGCTCGACGCGCTGCTTCCCCTGGTCGCGCCCCTGGTCAATGGGCACTCCGATCTGGCTATCGGCAGCCGGCTCGCGCCGGGCGCGCGCACCGTGCGCGGCACCAAGCGGGAGCTGATTTCCCGCAGTTACAACGCGCTGGTGCGGCTGCTGCACGGCGCGTCGTTCTCCGATGCGCAGTGCGGCTTCAAGGCCGCCCGCACCGAGGTGATCCGCCCGTTGCTGGCCGCGACCGCTGACGAGAGCTGGTTCTTTGACACCGAGTTGCTGCTGCTGGCCGAGCACAACGGGCTGCGCATCCACGAGGTACCGGTGGACTGGGTGGAGGATCTCGACTCGCGGGTGGCCCTCGCCGCCACCGCGTGGGAGGACCTTCGCGGCCTGCTGCGGGTGGCCCGGGCCAAAGCCAGCGGAGCCGCCGCTGTCACCGGGCTTCCCCAGCGGCCTCAGCCTCAGGCAGCCCACCCGGACGCGGTTGTCGCCCCGCGCCGTGACACCCGGTTAACTTGGCAGGCGCTGTCCTTCGCGGTGATCGGTCTGATATCCACGCTAGCCACAGTGGCTCTCTACGCGGTCGGCCGACAATGGTGGTCCCCGCTCGGGGCCAACCTGGCCGCGCTCACCGTGACCACGGTATTCAACACCGAGGCCAACCGCCGGTTCACCTTCACCGGCGCCAGGGGATCCCTGCTCCGGGCACACGCCCAGGCGGCGCTGGTGTTCCTCGGCTACTACGCCCTCACCTCGCTCGCCTTGGTCGGGCTGACCCTGATCATGCCGCACCCGTCGCGCGCGCTGGAGGTCGCGGTCCTGCTGGCGGTGTCGGTGCTGGGTACCGCGGGCCGGTTCCTGCTGCTGCGCGGCTGGGTGTTCCATGCCCGCCCAGCAGCCGACCCGGACTCCGGCCCGGACCACGGGGAGATCCGATGACCGCCACGATAGTCACCTCCGCACCGGCCGCGCCGGCACCCGCCCTGCGAAGTGGCGATCCGCGATGGGTGCGCCCGGCGCTGGCCGGGCTGCTGGGCCTCACCGCGCTGCTGTATTTGTGGGGCCTGGGTGCCTCCGGCTACGCCAACACGTTTTACTCTGCGGCGGCGCAGGCCGGCGCGACGAGCTGGAAGGCGTTTCTCTTTGGGTCCTCTGACGGCGCTAATTCGATCATGGTGGATAAGCCGCCGGCGTCGTTGTGGGTAATGGAGCTCTCGGCGCGGATCTTCGGGGTGAACTCCTGGAGCATCCTCGTGCCGCAGGCTCTGGAGGGTGTCGCGGCGGTCGGCGTGCTGTGCGCCGCCGTGCGCCGCTGGCATGGCCCGGTGGCCGGGTTGCTGGCGGGCGCGGTGCTTGCGCTCACCCCAGTCGCGGTGCTGATGTTCCGGTTCAACAACCCTGACGCCCTGCTCGTGCTGCTGATGACCCTGGCGGCCTACGCGCTCATCCGGGCGCTGGAAGCCGGGCGTACCGGCTGGCTGGTCGCCTCGGCCGTGTTTCTCGGCTTCGGGTTCCTGACCAAGATGATGCAGGCTTTCCTGGTAGTCCCGGGTTTCGCGCTCGTCTACCTGGTGTCCGCGCCCGTCGCGCTGCGCCGGCGGATCGGGCAGCTGCTGGCCGCCGGGGCGGCGCTGCTGGCCAGCGCGGGGTGGTGGGTGGCCCTAGTGGAGCTGTGGCCCGTGTCGGCACGGCCCTACGTCGGCGGGTCACAGACCAACAGCGTGCTGGAGCTGATCTTCGGCTACAACGGCTTCGGTCGGCTGACCGGTAACGAGGTCGGCAGTGTTGGCCGGGGTGGCTTCGCGGGTCCTCCCCCCGGCGGCGGTTTCCCGGGTGGCCCACCCGGTGGCCGCCTTCCGGGCGGTGGCATGCGCGGCGGCGGCGGGCTGAGCCAGCTGTTCGATTTCTCGATGGGAAGCCAGATCGCCTGGCTGCTCCCCGCGGCGCTGCTGTTCCTGTGCGCAGTGCGCTGGCGGGGGCGGCGGCGGCCGCGCACCGACCGGCTGCGAGCCTCGATGCTGCTCTGGGGCGGCTGGCTGCTGGTCACCGTCGTCGTGCTCTCCTACGCCCAGGGGATCATCCACCCCTACTACACCGTGGCGCTGGCCCCGGCGATCGGTGCGCTGGTCTCGATCGGGGCGGTCACCCTGTGGCGGCTGCGCTCGATGGCGCTGGCCCGGATCCTGCTCGCGGCCGCTATGGCCGGCTCCGCGATATGGGCGTTCACGCTGCTGGGCCGCGCGTCGGCCTGGCAGCCGTGGCTTCGGGTGGTCGTGCTGGTCGGCGGTGTGGCGTGCGCGCTGGCGCTGGCGGCCCGGGTGTCCCGGCGAGCTGGGCTGGTCCTGGCTGGCAGCGCGGTCGTACTCGCGCTGGCGGCGCCGGGTGCTTACGCGCTGGATACGGCGGCGACCCCGCACCAGGGGGCGATCCCCTCAGCGGGACCGCAGGCCGGTTTCGGCGACCGGGGATTCGCTGGCCGGGGTCCTGGCCGCTTCGCCGGCCGGGGGCCCGCGAGAGACGGATTCCGGGACGGTGGTGTCCCCCGCCAGGGTTTCCCTGGCCGAGGTTTCCCCGGCGGCGGGCCGGGCGGGATCGGCGGCCTGCTGAACGGCACCACGTCGAACACCGCGCTCAACGCGCTGCTGGCCCGCGACGGCGGCCGCTACACCTGGGTCGCCGCCGCCGTCGGCTCGAACACCGCCGCCGGTTTCCAGCTGGCCACCGGGTATCCGGTGATGCCGGTCGGCGGCTTCAATGGCAGCGACCCGTCACCGACGCTGGCCCAGTTCCAGCGATACGTGGCCCAGGGAGCGATCCATTACTTCATCGGCGGTAGTGGTTTCCCGGGTCAAAGGGGCGGCAGCTCGCAGAGCCAGGAGATCGCGGACTGGGTTAAGCAGAATTTCTCCGCGATGACGGTGAGCGGTACAGAGGTTTACGACCTCACGGCCTCACGCTGAACTCCCGGGTTGTGATCCCGCCGCGGCTGCCAGCGGCGGGATCACAGCGGAGATAAAGGCGGACGTAAGAAATTACTCATAGTCACTCAATGAGCACATGATCACCTACTCGGGTGGCAGGAAATCCTCGATCGGGCTATGGTGATTGCGGGCGGCGTAATCGGCCTGGATCACAACGAGAGGCCAGCGATCAGCTCGCCCCGGAGCGTTCCGCGAGGGCCCACGGAAGACGTTGATGGCGTTTGGCGTGCCGCCTTTCTCGCATTCCGTTCACCGAGAGGACAACTAAAACGTGGGAGCGATCATTCAGACGCTGACCGTGGCGGTGACCCTGCTAATCGTCGGGCTGAGCTGCCTGGTTATCGGAGTCGCCGGGCTCATGTGGAAGACAGGACGGGACCAGCGGCGCGTGGAGAAAGCGGCGAACGCGTTGCCGATGAATGAACTCTCGCATCACGGGCTCACTGAGCCGACAGCGGTGCACCGGAGGTGACGACCAGGGCCACGCTGGTGGGCTGAAGACCACCGCCGCCCATGACCTTCGAAAATGGCGACGGCGGCGCTGCTGGGCGCTCATCGCGAGCTTCCAGTAGCGCCGCCGTCCGCACGGATCACCGGGGTACCAAGCGTGCAACTCGTGTCGTACGAGTTGGGATCTCGGCGCCCGTGCTCCCGGAGAACACGGCACGCAGTCCCTTG
>DASTBN010000615.1:0-6662 GCA_035712045.1 Pseudonocardiaceae bacterium | reverse complement strand
GCCCGGTGATGTGGGCGATGTTCGCGGCGGCCATGCTGTAGCCGTCCCGCTGCTTGTGCATCGCCTTGACCATGGCGAAGACCTCAGCGACTACCAGCAGCCCGCACAGGACCGCGATCGGGGCCGAGCCGATCAGCAGCGCCCCGTGCCGGTCTCCGGGGGGCGGCGGGGGACCACCGGGCTCGTGGCGCAGCCCCTCGATCACCGCGATCAGTGCCGCTACCGCCGCGCCCGCGATCAGCAGGGTGCTCGCCTGGAAGCCCTCCAGCGAGGGTGGCTTGTCGAACCACGGCACCCCGTACTGCGAGACGTACCAGGGCGCGTTGGGCCCGGTGGCGGACATCGCCAGGATCATCAGCAGCCCGGCCAGGAACCACCACCGGTTGCGCGCTGAGCGCAGCACCGCCGAGCAGGTGGCCAGCGCGGTGAGCGCGGCCAGCGCGGCGCCGATGGAGGCCAGCGCGCCGAAGTGGTGCGTCCATTTCGTCGGGGTCAGTGCCAGCAGTCCCAGCGCCGCCCCGGCGGTGCCGATCAACCGGCGGCTCGGGCCCAGACCGGCACCGGGGATGGCGCCCCGGCGCAGCCACACCACCAGGGACGTACCCAGGCTCAGCAGCAGCAACAGGACGGGGAAGCGGCGGGCCAGCGCCCCGTCTGGCATGTCGGAGAACAGCCACTGGTAGCGGAACGGTTCCTGATACCAGGACAGGTTGGGCCCGATCTCGGTGCGGACCCGGGTCGCTTCGCGTACCCCGGCCAGGGTCTGATCCGCGAAGATGACCACGAGCACCAGTAAGCCAGCGCCCAGCAGCGGCCCGAGCACTGCGGCCCACCCGGAGACCTGGGAGTGCTGGCGCAGCAGCTTCACCAGGGGCCGCAGGGAGACCAGCAGCGGTGCCACCGCGAGGAAACCGGTCGGCGAGGCGGCGACGGTGAACGCCGCCGCGATCAGGCCCAGCGCCAGCGGCAGCATCCGGCGGGTGGCCACCGCGCGTTCCACCGCGCACAGCACCAGCAGTGACCCGATGGCCACCACCGGCTCCAGCCGCAGGCCGTTGTTGTAGGGCAGCCAGAACGCCAGGAACACCGCGGCGGCCGCCCATCCGGCAGCGGCGCTGCGGCGCACCTCCCGGCCCAGCCGGGGCATCACCTGACGGCTGATCAGCATCCAGGACACGCAGCCCATCGCGAACGCGGGCAGCCGCAGCCACGGCGGCGTGCTGGAAATCTGCGACCAGTAGGCGTACAGCTCATACGGCCAGCCGAAGGGTGCCTCCGGCACGTTGAACCAGCGGTAGTAGTTGCCGATGTAGCCCATCTCCGCACGAGTGCGGATCATCGTGAGGATGTAGCCGTCATCTGAGGTGATCCCGCCGATGACCACCCAGACGGCGAGCACCGCGAGCACCGTGACGTCCCGGCCGGTGGGGCGCCACCAGCCCGAGGGCAGCACCCGGGGGGCGCGGCGGCCGATTCCCCCGTCCAGCCGGTGCAGCAGGACCAGGCTGGTCATGACCGCCAGCGCCGCCAGCACGATCGCGGCCAGTTTGACCGGGTGCGGGGTGGATTGGTAGCGGGTGTCCGGGGTGATCCGCACCGAGAGCCCGCTGACCGGGTCGCGGTGCTCGTCCAGAACCGAGTAGATGCCGGTCACCTGGGGCCGGACGTCCTGGGTGACCTTGACGAACCGGATCGGGCCAGCTGAGGCGGTAGTGCCCCGGGCGCTTGAACTGATCGTGATCAGGCACGGCTCGGGGCTGATCGGGATGCTGTTCAGCGCGACGCTGCCCAGCGCCTGCCCGCGGCTGATCATGGTCAGCTTCCCGCTCGCGATCTCCAGGACCATGCCCACCGCCGCCCCGTCAGCCGAGCCGGGCGGGGTGGTGGAGAGCAGGGACACCGGCTGGGCTGAGCGCGCGTCCACCGAGAGAGCCGCCGCGCACGGGATGACGGCGCTCAGGTTCTGCGGCTGGAAGGTGACCAGCGGTGCGTTGACCGCCGCGAGATGACCGGCCCGGGGCCAGGTGATCACGGCGGTGTCCTGGATGACGGGCAGCAGCGGCACCGAGACGGCGAGCATCGCGCCGAGCAGGCCGAGTACTGCGGCCGCCACCCTCAAGAGCCGGGTCCCCGCGCGGTTGCGCCCAGCGGCGGAATACCGCGCGGCGACCTCGTCACCGAGGCGGGACGGCCGGCGCGAGGTCGCGACGTGCCCGGATGTCAGCACCCGCAGGAGGCTAGCCCAATGGGACTAGCGCCGGTTGACCTGTCCCTAACCTTGACCGGATCTTTATCTCGATCAGCCCTGGGACTGCTTTCTGTAACGGTAGAAGCGCTCCGCACGTCCTTGCCGGACCAGTGCCAGCCACTGCCGGAACGCGGCCGGGTCCCGCTTGGTGACCAGGAAATACAGCCCGAACCGGAACACCTCGAGCATGCCGATGCGGCGCATCCCGGGCTGGGCGAGCAGGTAACCGCGGTTACGGTAAGTGTAGTACCGCTTGATCTCATCCGCCGGATCCTGGGCGTGGAAGTGACCGCGCAGCATCGGCTTGAACTCATCCGATCCGTCCGGATGGGCGTAGGAGGCCCTCAATGTGGTGCCGAAACGCAGCCCCGAACGGACCACCCGCCGGTGCACCTCCACCTCATCGCCCCGGATGAACAGCCGGTAGTCCGGGACGCCGACCACGTCCAGGGCCTCCGCGCTGAACAGCGCCCCGTTGAAGAAGCTCGCGATGCCGGGCAGGAAGTCGACGCCTAGCTCACTGCGGTGACGTTTCCAGCTCAGCCCTTGACGCAGCGGGAACGCCAGCCGTTCCGGGTCGTCAATGTTCACCACAACGGGGGAGATCACCGCGAGATCCCGGCGCTTGGCCTCCTCCAGCAGTGTTTGCAATACCCGCACGTCCGCTGGGCGCCCGTCGTCGTCCGCCAGCCACACCCAGTCCGCGCCCAGCGCCAGGGCGTGCAGGATGCCCAGCGCGAACCCCCCCGCTCCGCCGAGATTGCGCAGTGACGGCAGGTACGTGGACGGAATCGGGCAGTCCGCCACCACGTCCTGTGCTGGCTCCTCCATCCCGTTGTCCACCACCACCAGGTGGTCGGGCTGGCGCGTCTGCTCAGCCACCACCGCTAGCGACTTCGCCAGTGACTCCCTCCGGCACCGAGTCACCACCACCGCGATTACCTTGCTCATCCAGCACCCCCCGGACCACCTCCCGCGTTCAGCGGGCTCAGCGGGGTAGAACCTAGTCCCTCAACCCCGCCCCACCCGCGCAATGCGGTGCTCATCGGAGTGCCCCGGTGGCGGGGGTTTTGTTTTTGTAGCGGGACAGGACGTGGTGGATCTCGCCGTGTTCGCGCATCTCGCCGTGGTCCAGCCACAGCGCGGAGGTGCACAGCTCGACGAGGAACTCCTCCGAATGGGAGGCGAATACCAGGATTCCGGAGCGTTCCACGAGCGCGGTGAGCCGGTCCCGGGCTTTCTCCAGGAACGCCGCGTCGACCGCGCCGATACCCTCATCGAGCAGCAGGATCTCCGGGTCGATGCTGGTCACCACGCCTAGCGCGAGCCGGACCCGCATGCCGGTGGAGTAGGTGCGCAGCGGCATGGACAGGTAGTCGCCGAGCTCGGTGAACTCGGCGATCTCCTCGATGCGGGCCTCCATCTGCTTGCGGGTCATGCCCAGGAACAAGCCGCGGATGATGATGTTCTCGTAGCCGGAGATCTCCGGGTCCATCCCGACGCCGAGGTCGAAGACGGGCGCGACCTTCCCGACGATGCGGGAGCTGCCCCGGGTGGGCTCGTAGATCCCGGACAGCAGCCGCAGCAGCGTCGACTTGCCCGCCCCATTATGCCCGATCAGGCCGACCCGATCGCCGTGGCGCAGCGAGATGGTGATGTCCCGCAGCGCCTCGATGATCGGGACCTTCGCGTTGACACCGATCTTGCCCCCGGCCCGGCCCACGGTGCCCAGCACGGCTTTCTTCAGCGAGCGGGTCTTGGCGTCGAAGATGGGAAAATCGACACAGGCGCCGTGCACGTCGATGGAAACCATGATCACACCCAGTAGGAGACTCGGGCCCGGTAGTTGCGCAGCACCACCAGTGCTACCGCCCACCCCACCACAGTGATGGCCAGTGCCACCAGCCAGTGCCTGGGTTCGAAGGACTGGCCGATCATCGGCCGCCGCAGGATCTCGATGAAGTGCAGGAACGGGTTCAGCTCGGCCAGGTGGGCCCGCTCGGCGCCCGCGCCGCCTTTGCGGATCAGGTCCTCGTAGTTCCACACGATCGGTGTCATGAAGAACATCAGGGTGACGACGCTGCTGGTCACCGGGGGGATGTCGCGGTAGCGGGTGGCGATGATCCCGATCAGGATGGCCACCCACGTCCCGTTGAGCACGATCACCGCCAGCGCCGGGAACGCCAGCAGGCTGGCCCAGCTCAGCGGCGTCCGGAAGATCACTACCAGGGCGGCCCAGACCAGCAGGTTGTGACCGAAGAACAGCAGCTGGCGCCAGATCAGCCGGAAGATGTGCACGCTCAGCGGCGCGGGCAGGTGCTTGATGAGGCCCTCGTTGCGGATGAAGATCTCCGCGCCCTCGTTGATGCAGCTCGCCATGAACTGCCAGATGATCAGCCCGACGGCCAGGTACGGGAGGAAGAACGCGATCGGCATCTCGAACAGCGCCGCGTAGAGCAGGCCCATGCCCAGCGCCTGCACTCCCAAGCTGATCGTGATCCAGAACGGGCCGATCACGGAACGCCGGTAGCCCTGCTTGATGTCCTGCAGGCCCAGGTGCCCCCACAGCTGGCGCTGCCGCAGCCCCGCTTTCAGGTCCCCGAACGCCCTCGACCAGCTCCGGGTCGCGAGCGCCCGGGTTTCGGTGATCTCAGAGGGCGTCACGGTGTCCTGCATGATCCGCGAGACTACTAGGATTACGCTCGGTGCGGTGCGCTGACGTGCTTGCCGTCCGGTGGGAGGAAATCCAGGCCCGCTCCAGCACCCGGGTTTCGTTTTACGACCGGGTCGCGCTGCGGCCCCTGGTTCGCCAGTGGCAACTGTGGCGATTCATCAACACCGGAGACACCACCCCGTGCACATCCATCAGTCCCAGTTCCAGCCGCCCGGCACGGCTGGCGCGGTGCTGAAGATGACCGACTCCGCCGACGCGAACCGTGATAACCCTGACACCCGGACCACCTCAGCGCCGATGGCATGCACCATGAGACTGGCGGCCGCTGACACGCATTACTAGCCTCAGCGAGCCCACCGGGGTAGGAGACTGGCCAGAGGCAGGTCAACCAGGAAAGGATCAGTGACGCTGAGCCGATCATTCGTGGCCCCGATCACATAGGCGTCGGCGGCGCCCAGCCGATAGACCGTGACCCGCAGCGGCTCTTGCTCGATGCGCCAATAGTGCGGAATGCCGTACTGGGCATACAGCGCGGGATCGTCGGTGCGCACGACCAACGCATCGGGAATTCGGGTCAGCTGCGGACCGAACCGGACCTCGACAGCCAAAGCCACCGTGTATATCTCGGGGATCTGCGCGGCGAGGGCCCCGCCAAGGTTGTGTGCCAGCCATTGGTGCAGGTTGGACGGCGATGGCGACACAGTCAGCGTTCCGTCGGTCAGCTCGTAACGCTGATTGCTCTCAGGTAGCTCATCCAGATCCGCAGTCGTCCAGCCACCCGGTGGCCCGGTGATCAGCGGCTCGCCCATCGCAAGCCTCCTCCAGCCCACCGGCGCCTGTGCCGCTTCACATCGAACCGTATGCACCTGATCTTAGTCGACCGGTGCGGGCGAGCACCTGGGTCAGTATGGCTGCCACCGGCGGGACCCAGATCGCCGGTTACGACAACACCGCCGACGACTTCGATCTGGTAAGCGGCCACTACTACGAGGTCAGCGGACAAACCGGTGGTCACCGTCTCCAGGTAGCCCACGAGCCGGGCGAGATCGTCTGGAGTCTCGATGATGACCGGCCGACCGTCGGGTTCGATCGCATTCCGCTACGACACACCGAGCGGGGAAACGCGACACGCCGGGGCTGGGGACGGGGTTAGAGGTACTGGCCGGTGCCTCGGGGGCCGGGCTCGGTCTGGTGGCCGTCGGGGAGCTGCATGCCGGGGGGGATCGCGCCGGCGGGCAGGCCGCGGCGCATCTGCTCCAGCTGAACCCTGGCGGCCATCTGCTGGGCGAACAATGCGGTCTGGATGCCGTGGAACAGGCCTTCCAGCCAGCCGACCAGCTGGGCTTGCGCGATCCGCAATTCGGCGTCGCTAGGGGTGGAGTCCTCGTCGAAGGGCAGCGAGAGCCGTTCCAGTTCCTCACGCAACTCGGGTGCGAGGCCCTGTTCCAGCTCGCGGATCGAGGACTCGTGGATTTCCCGCAACCGGTTGCGGCTGGCCTCATCCAGCGGTGCGGCGCGCACCTCTTCCAGCAGTTGCTTGATCATGCTGCCGATCCGCATCACCTTGGCCGGTTGCTCGACCTGCTCAGCGACCTCCATGCCATGCTGATCGCCACCGCTGGGCATCGTCATCGCCGCCACCGGCCGACCATCTGGCCCCACGACGAGGACCTGCTGCTCCTCGGTTTCGCTCATGACCCCATTCTCCCCCCGCCCCGCGTGTCGCGCTCCCCGCCCCCT
>DASTBN010000614.1:0-2880 GCA_035712045.1 Pseudonocardiaceae bacterium | reverse complement strand
TCCCGGATTCATCAGGACCACCGAGCCATGGAACCGCCGACTGACCGGATCCCTCCCACACTTACCCAGCTGGACTGGACGCCGGACGGATCTTGTTCGATGCTCTGCGGGTGAGCTCAACGCAGGGGATTCCAGGCACCCGGGTCGGCGTCCCCCGGGAATCAAAGGACGGGGAGCGCCGGGTGGCGCTCGTACCTAAGACAGTCGAGAAGCTGGTCAGCCGTGGTGTGCGGGTCATCGTCGAGACCGGCGCCGGCGTCGGCGCGCTGATGCCCGATGAGATGTTCATCGACGCCGGGGCGATCATCGGCGATCCGTGGGACGCTGAGGTCGTCGTCAAGGTGGCACCACCAACCGATGACGAGATCGCCCGGCTGCGCCACGGGTCGGTCCTGATCGGGTTCCTCGCCCCCCGGTCTGACCCGGAGATCGCCACCAAACTGCGCGCCGCCGGGGTGCGCGCCTTCGCGATGGAGGCGATCCCCCGGATCTCCCGGGCACAATCGATGGACGCGCTGTCGTCACAAGCCAACGTCGCCGGGTACAAAGCGGTACTGCTCGCCGCCGAGCTGTCCACCCGGTTCTTCCCCATGCTCACCACCGCAGCCGGCACTGTCAAACCAGCGACGGCGCTGATCCTGGGCGTCGGGGTGGCCGGGCTGCAGGCGCTGGCCACCGCCAAGCGCCTCGGCGCCCGGACCACCGGTTACGACGTCCGGCCCGAGGTGGCCGACCAGGTGCGCTCGCTGGGCGCCAAGTGGCTCGACCTGGGCATCGAGGCTGCCGGTGAGGGTGGCTACGCTCGCGAGCTGACCGAGGCCGAGCGAGCTGAGCAGAAACAGCGGCTGACCGAGGCGACCAGCGGTTTCGACGTGGTGATCACCACCGCGCTGGTGCCCGGCCGCCGCGCCCCCATCCTGGTCACCGCTGAGGCGGTCAAAGGGATGCGCCCCGGCAGTGTGATCGTCGATCTGGCCGGGGAGACCGGGGGCAACTGTGAGCTGACCGAACCGGGCAGGATCGTGGTCCGCCACGATGTGACCATCGCCTCACCGCTGAACCTGCCCGCCACCATGCCCGAGCACGCCAGCGAGCTGTACGCCCGCAACGTGCAATCGCTGCTGGAACTGATGCTCGACGATCAGGGCCGGCTCAACCCCGACTCCGATGACGAGGTACTCGTGCGCTCCTGCATCACCCGGGACGCGGAAGGGAACGACCGCTGATGTTTCTCGCCAACCTGGCGATCCTCGTACTAGCCGGTTTCGTCGGCTTCGCGGTGATCTCCAAGGTGCCCAACACCCTGCACACCCCCCTGATGTCCGGCACGAACGCCATCCACGGCATCGTGCTGCTCGGCGGCATCGTGGTGCTCGGCCTGGGCCATGACCTGTCGGTGTTCGACAAGCTGCTGCTGGTGGTGGCCATCGCGTTCGGCACCATCAACGTGGTCGGCGGGTTCCTGGTCACCGATCGGATGCTCGGCATGTTCAAGGGCAAGCAGCGATGACGGGGATCCTGGTCCTCTACATCGTCGCCTTCGCGCTATTCATCTATGGCCTGATGGGCCTCACCGGCCCGCGTACCGCCGTGCGCGGCAACCTTATCGCCGCAGCCGGAATGGGCATCGCGGTGTTCGCGACCCTGCTGATCCCCGGCGTGAGCAACTGGGTACTGATCATTCTGGGCATCCTGATCGGCACCGCGCTCGGCGTTCCCTCCGCCAAGCAGGTCAAGATGACCGCGATGCCGCAGATGGTCGCGCTGTTCAACGGCGTCGGCGGCGGCGCGGTCGCGTTGATCGCCTGGGTGGAGTTCAACAGCACCGCCGGTTTCACCCTGGAACCGGAGGCGCACGTGGTGGTCGCCTCGCTGTTCGGCGCGATCGTCGGCTCGGTGTCGTTCTGGGGTTCCCTGGTGGCGTTCGGCAAACTCCAGGAGCTCATCCCCGGCCGCCCGATCAGCCTCGGCAGACCACAGCAGATCGTCAATGCCCTCGTCCTGGTAGCCGCACTGGCCTGCGCGATCGCCATCGGCCTCGGCAACGGCTCCCCCCTGCTGATCCTCGGCACGCTGATCTTCGCCGCCGCGCTGGGCCTGCTGGTGGTGCTGCCCATCGGCGGTGCCGACATGCCGGTGGTGATCTCCCTGCTCAACGCCCTCACCGGCCTGTCCGCGGCGGCCGCCGGCCTGGCGCTGAACAACACCGCGATGATCGTCGCTGGCATGATCGTCGGTGCGTCTGGCTCGATCCTGACGAACCTGATGGCCAAGGCGATGAACCGCTCCATCCCGGCGATCGTCGCCGGCGGCTTCGGCGGGGGCGGCGCGCCCGGGGCACGCGAACTCGGCGACAAGACAGTCCGCGAGACCAACGCCGCCGACGCCGCGGTCCAGATGGCCTATGCCAACCAGGTCGTCGTGGTTCCCGGCTACGGCATGGCCGTGGCCCAGGCCCAGCACACCGTCCGCGACATGGCCAAGTTACTGGAAGACAAAGGCGTGGAAGTTAAATACGCCATCCACCCAGTGGCTGGCCGGATGCCCGGCCACATGAACGTCCTGCTCGCCGAGGCCGACGTACCCTATGAGCAGCTCAAGGAAATGGACGAGATCAACGGTGAGTTCAACCGCACCGACGTCGCGCTAGTGATCGGCGCCAACGACGTCACCAACCCCGCCGCCCGCAACGACCCCAGCTCCCCCATCCACGGCATGCCCATCCTCAACGTCGACGAATCCAAATCCGTCATCGTCCTCAAACGCTCCATGAACCCCGGCTTCGCCGGCATCGAAAACGAGCTCTACTACTCCCCCACCACCTCCATGCTCTTCGGCGACGCCAAATCCTCAGTGGAGTCAGTAATAGAAGAACTCAAA
>DASTBN010000613.1:0-6089 GCA_035712045.1 Pseudonocardiaceae bacterium | reverse complement strand
GCGCTCTTGCTGTTACGGCGTTTCCTCCACAGGGCCAAGTGATGACTACAGTAAAGTCGGCGAGCCTCTTTGTTTCGCGGCCTGGGGTGGCTAGCCATAGGACGTCGAATCTGACAAATTTCGCGTAGACGCGGCGATACTCCCCGGGTGGCCAGATCTTCGAAGGCCGGGTAACCCCCATTAATGAGTTATAAGAGGAAGGGTTATTCTCACATGAGTAACGCGACAGGTGCGGTGGTGGGCGTGTACGAGTCCATGAAGGCCGCCGAAGCGGCGGTAACCACCCTGCTGGAACAGGGCGTACCGGCCGGGCAGGTGTCCATCGTGGGGCAAGATCTGCACAGTGAGACCCGAATCCATGGCTTTGTCACCACCGGCGATGTAGCCAAAACTGGGGCGAAGGCCGGCGCGTGGGCAGGCGGGTTGTTCGGGGTACTGAGCGGAGCCGCGCTGCTGTTCGTGCCCGGTGTGGGTGCGCTGGTCGTGCTGGGCCCGCTGGCCGCGGGAGCGCTCACCGCAGCCGAAGGCGCCGCGGCCGGCGGCGGGCTGGGTGCTGTGCTGGGGCACTTCATCGCTAAAAAGCACGTGCCCAAATACAGCCGTCACCTTGAGGCGGGCAACTACCTCGTGCTCCGTCACCAGCCCCAAACCTCCGACGCCGAAATCCTGCGACAGGACACGACCCCCGTCGACGTCGAGCACCACGAGGACCTCATTACCACCGCGAGGACCGACGCCCACTGACACCGGCACCCCGGGTCCCGGCGTTTAGTGAATGCGCTGGGCCCGGGGCCGTTCGTCTCTCTACGTGACTGTCATATAGGAAGGGCCTGAACGCGATGGCAGAGCAGCGGATCCCCATATCTTGACACCCATGGATGGCCCCGGTGCCCCTCATCCTTGGATGTGATGGTCATCTTGAGGATCGCGGAAAGTGGACAGTCCCGGCACGGAGCATCCAGCGGTCGCCGCTAGTTGTGCTGTTCCCGGCGCAGATGGCGATAATGACGTCTAACGCTGCCTGAGCGGCCCGCTCCCGCACCGCTAGCGGAACCAGTCCGAACAGTCGGGCCAACTCATCGGCGAGGATGTTGACATGCCCGGCACGCACCGCTGGGTCATCATCATCGGGAAGCGCCGGGCCGTCCGGCGATGTCAGCTCACCATAGTACTGCTCGCGGTAATCATCAACGCGCCCGAGTGGCAGGTTACCTAAGCGGCCGCCTGGGCTTAATCACGGATTTCCAGCGATTGCTCCTCGCCTGGTGTGCTTTTGTCATCGCTGAGTTTCAGCAAGGTACTCATCAAGGTACTGCTGTGGCTGGTGGTCGTGGGGATCGTGTTGTTCGTAGCCTCCGGATCTACGGGGCGTTTCGCGGCCGCGCCAGTTGAGGTGTGCGGCGAGAAGGTGAGGAGGACACGGTGGTAACGGCGCACGATCGGGACAAGGCTCAGCACAGGCATGGGAAACGAGTCAGACGCTCACAGCCCGGAGCGGGCCATCACCGGCTGGTCGCTCAACCACACACTGCTCAAGAGGGTCCCGTTGCCGCTGCCGAAGCGGTTGCCGCCCAGATCAGTACGCCCGAGCACGCCCTGGGCCGGCCAGGGCGGCCGCTGGATCGCCGCTCCCCGTTTGTCATCGGTATGAGCGCTACCGCTGGTGTCGCGGTCATGGCCGGTCTGGCTGACATGGTCATCACTGTTCGGGACCCGTTGGTCTTGATTGGGCTGGCGCTGTTTCTCGCCATCGGTCTGGAGCCCGCGGTGTCGTTTCTGGCGCGGCACAAGTTCCCCCGATGGTCCGCGGTGCTCATCGTATTGGTGGCCGGCCTGGGCGTCGTGGGAGGTTTTCTGGCCGCGGCGGTCCCTCCGTTAGCGCACCAGAGCGCTCAGTTCGTCACCCAAGCCCCGGCCATGTTCGCCCAGCTGCAAAGTCACAATTCGCTACTGGGTCAACTCAGCAACCACCTGCATTTGCAGCAACGCCTGCGGCAGACCCTCAGCGGGGACGCCTCCGGCCTGATCAACGGCCTGCTCGGGGCGGGTCAGGTGGTGTTCAGCGCACTGGCCAGCGGGCTGATCCTGATTATGCTGACCATGTACTTCGTGGCCGACCTGCCCCGGATCCGGGCGGCGCTCTACCGGCTGGTGCCACATTCCCGCCGTCCCCGCGCGATCCTGCTCGGCGATGAGATCGCCGCCAAGGTCGGTCGGTACGTGCTAGGCAATCTGGTGATCTCCCTGATCGCCGGCGCCCTGACGTTCACCTTCCTGGTGATCGTGGGCGTGCCGTATGCGCTGCTGCTGAGCATCTTCGTGGCAATCCTGGACCTGGTTCCCGTAATCGGCTCCACTATCGCCGGCGTGGTGGTCTGCCTGGTCGCGCTCAGCGTGTCGCTGACCGTGTGCCTGGCCACCGCCGGGTTCTTCCTGGCCTACCGGCTCGCCGAGGACTATCTGCTCGTCCCGAGAATCATCGGCCGGGTCCTGAAGGTACCGGCGCTAGTGACCGTGGTGGCGGTCCTGCTCGGTGGTGGCCTGCTGGGCATCGCGGGTGCCCTGGTCGCTATCCCCGCCGCCGCGGCCGTGTTGCTGCTGACCCACGAAGTGCTCTTCCCTCGTCTCGACCACGCCTGACCCCACCCTCTGGTGATCACCGGCACTCAAACCCGCAGCGAACGAAAAGAGGCACGATCAAGCGGGGCGGGCTAGCCTGACCCAGCGCGCACCCACCACACCGGAGGGTGCCGGAAGGAGAACAACACGATGGGTCTGGCGGATAAGGCCAGCAACAAGGCCGAAGAACTCAAGGGCAAGGGCGAAGAGGCCACTGGTCAAGCCACTAACGATCCCGAGCTGGAGGCTGAGGGCAAAACGGACCAAGCCAAGGGCAACCTCAAGCAGGCTGGCGAGAAAATCAAGGATGTTTTCAAGTAGACGTGCCGCTCCCGGGAGGGGTACCCGCCTTCCGGGCGCACCCCTCTCACTTCTCTCAACTCCCACCGGCCGCCGCAGGGCTGAACAGCTGCGGGCGGGGTAAGGCAGCCCGCGCGACCTGCGCCCCTCCGCTCCCGAACGACCGCCGCGGCCCCGGGTACGAACCCGGGCGCTAGACGGCTAAGACCGGCAAAGTCGGTAAGATCGAGTCAAGTTTGGTGCTCGCGGGTCAGATCTGATGGGCGTAGCGTGGATGGCGCTCGCTCCACAGCGCAAACGACAGCGCACCTGACCTGCACATACGCACTTCGCGTCATGGTCAACATATCTAGGCGTAGCGGGTGGCGGCGGTCGATCGCTCTGACTGCGGGTCCCTGCGTGAGCCTGCGCTGACACCGGAAACCGATCATCACACGCCTCGTTGGGATGGGGCGAAGCCCGGCTAGTAGTAGTGCCGTCGGCCACCGGTCTCGCGACCGGCCATACCCAGCAACAAGATCACACCCACCACGATCAAGATGTATCCCAGATAGGACAGAATGGGGACCGGGATCAGGACTCGAACACCACGACCAGAATAATGCCGAGAACGATCGCGACGCCTCCGCGCACTCCACCTACCTTATCGTGATGTTATGGCACGGTCACCGGGCTCTCCCCTAATAATCCCTAATAATCGGTGCCGAAGAGGTTGAGCAGCCTGCTATTCGCTCGCGGACTCGCCCAAATCGCTGGACACAGCTATACTTTGCGGCCCTCACTACCCCAGTCATAACGCACTCGTCACAAGCCACCAAGCCTACCAGAGCGGTTCGATACCTACCCCTTGACCGATGCATTCGCGACACCGGCTGACAACTTTTTCGCCGGCATCACCGCGCAAAGCTCACTAGCCTTTTTTGAGCGAGTCTTCGAATACATTGACCTCCCCGTCGACATCCCGAGCCGATCTAGCCGATCCCCCTGCACCGTTCCCGCAGCCACGCCCGGTTCGACGTTGACTTCTCCCACACCAGCCACCATGTGCTCCACCGCATCAACATCGACCTGCCGCCCAACGGCCACCTCGCCATCGTCGAAGCCACCAGAATCAGCAACACGACCCTTCGCTTAAGACACACCTATCGAGTGATTACTAGACCGCTCCGGTATCACCGGCGTCGGTGGCTCGCCGATACCAGGTCGGCCTCCGTGACATCCCGCGTTCCCGCAAGAGCTTCCTGCCCGCCCGGCGAGGGCATGAGCACTTCGGCAGCTCAGGCGAAGCCGGTAACCTTCGCGGATGACCCGCTGGTGGAAGCCGAAGACCAGGCTACGGCAGGAGGTCGTCCCTCCTTGGAGACGGGACGCGCTTGATGACGTGGCGTCGGGCCGCACGACGACGCTCGACATACAGCGGCTGGATCCGTTCTGTGACCTGACCGAGCTGCCGGACGAGGTCCGGACGTTGCGCAACCTCACCGTTCTGCGTCTCGCAGGCTCTCGAATCACTACCCTGCCCAATTGGCTGGCTGAACTCCCTCGGCTCGAACGGATCGAAGCGCGGGGCACGCGGTTGACGGCCGTGCCCGCGTTGCCCGGGGTGCAATGGGCCCTGAATGCTGAGACGCTGCGGAAGTGCGCCGACCGGGTCGACCCACGTGCCGTCTTCGCGGTGGATATCGGCTCGGACACCTCAGACGCCGCGGTGCGCTACATCGTCGACCTGACGCAGAACGAGGCGATCGAGCTCCGCGAGCTGGATCTGGCCGACTCGGTCATCAACGGCAACCGGGCCGACACCGCAAACCAGTGGAAGAACCTCGGACGTCTCGAGTCGAGACTCGATGCCCTCCTGCGCGGTCAAGCCGATCTTGAGCGCGTAACCTTGTGGGGATGCCCTCTGGGTCGCGTACCCGAAGGATTGTCGGGATTACCCAGGCTGCAGCACATCAGCTTGGCCGGAGTTTGGCCGGATCACCTGCCCGACTGGCTGTTCTCGTTCCCCGACCTTCGAGAGCTTAGTCTCGCCTTCAACAACCTGGTCGACCTTCCCTTGGCCATCGGCGAGGCGCGGGGCCTGACGTCGCTCATTCTGAGCGGCAACTCGTTCACTCATGTTCCGAAGGGCGTCTGGAACCTGTCGGCCCTCGAGTACTTGTCGCTGGCAGACTGTCCGATCGTCGAGATCTCGGCCGGGATCCTCCGGCTCGAGAAACTAAAGAACCTGAGACTCGGAAGAGACTTCGCGGATCGGCCGGAGTTGCCGGAAGGATTCGTCCGTCCGCCGCTGGAGATCGCGATCCAGGGACTCGACGCGATCAAGAACTATTGGCGCCAGGAGCAGGAGGTCGGGGTCGACTACCTCGCTGAGGCTAAGCTGTTGATCGTTGGCGAGCCTGGGGCGGGCAAGACCACCTTGGCGAAGAAGCTCCTCGACCCCGCCTACGTCCTTGACTCCGGCGAGCAGTCGACCGAGGGGATCGATGTCTCCGTCTGGGAGTTCCCGAGCGTCATCCGCGTCCAGCCGGACGACGGCGAGGAGATCCTCCGATGCACCTTCCGCGCCAACGTCTGGGACTTTGGCGGGCAGGAGATCTATCACGCCACCCACCAGTTCTTTCTCACCCGCCGCTCGGTGTACGTGCTGGTCACCGACGAGCGGAAGGAGGACACCGACTTCGAGTACTGGCTCGAGGTCGTCAACCTGCTGAGTGACAGCAGCCCCGTCCTGATTGTGCAGAACCAGAAGCAGGGCCGTCAGCAGGGCGTCGACTTCGGCGACCTGCGGCGCCGCTATCCCAACTTGCGCCCGTCGCTCGCTCTGAACCTGGCCGACCGGGCCAGTCTCCAGCCAGCCGTGACGCAGATCCGGCGCGAGCTGGAGCAGCTGCCGCACATCGGAGCGCCGCTGCCGAAGACGTGGCGTGATGTCCGGGTCGCGCTGGAGTCCGACCCGCGCGACCATGTGAACGCCGAGGAGTTCTTCCAGATCTGCGCAGCGCATGGCTTCCGGCGCCGCGACGACATGCTCCAGCTTGGTGGCTATCTCCACGACTTGGGGATTTGCCTGTTCTTCCAGGACGACGAGCTCCTGTCGCGGACCGTCGTCCTCAAGCCCGAGTGGGGCACGGGCGCCGTCTACCGGGTCCTCGACGACCCGTCGGTCG
>DASTBN010000612.1:0-5686 GCA_035712045.1 Pseudonocardiaceae bacterium | reverse complement strand
GCGTCTGAAGCTGACACGGCGCGACGAAGTTCTCCTGCAGGCCGACGCTGAACGGGAGGGCGTGGCCCAGTGCGCGCCCCTGTCGCCCCGGGCCACGCCCGGCATAAGGAAAACCCAGCGTGCCCGGGAGGGATCCCTGCCCATCAGGCTGCGGCCCCGTGCTCAGAAGCAGGTGCTGCACCACGGCGCGACGGGAGATCGGAACATGGCGTCGGCCCTGGTGACGGCGCCTGGCGACGCTTCGTCGACCAGTCCCGCGGCGGCTAGCCTTCGCAGTCCATAACCACCGAGGCAGATCGAGCCGAGCACCGCGACGTCCAGGGTGAGATCAGCCGAGGCGGCAGTCCGCGCGCAGCTCGCGCCCTCGGGCCCGCCGTCCAGGGCGAACCGCCCAGCGGCCAGGCCGACGGCGTCGACCACCTCGATAACGAGCTGCCCGGAGACCAGGTAGGACCGGGCGGCGAGCATCCCAGCGACGTCCAGGGGGCGGACCCACAGGAAATCGTGCAGGCTCCTGGCCCGCGCGTGCCGGGCGTTGACCAGCAGCAGGGGCAGCAGGTCATCGACTGGGCGGTTGCGGACGTCCACGCTGACGGTCAGGTCCAGGCTGATCAGGTGGTGCCACAGCAGCGACTCGGCGGCCGGATCGCTGGTCACGAACAGCTCGACGGTGACCTCACCCTTGGGCCGCCCATGCTCCCAGTTCCCCTCGTACTCGTACTGGGCCACGCCGATCGCTGATCCGGCCGGATCACGGGCGGCGACGTAGAAGCTGGGCTTGGGCTCTGACCAGCTCGGGGGGCGCACGATCCCGAACTCCAGGTCCCAGAAGAACTCCGACCTGGCGAGTTCGCCGGGGCGGCCGCGCCGATGGCGTTCATGGATCTCCGGGGCGAGTGCGCGGGCGGTATCCCGATCGATGTACTCGACGCTGCCCCGTGGCTGATGCCGGAGCTGGGCTGTCGAGGTGTCGAGTGTCCAGGACTGGCGTTCGGTCGAGGCGCCGTACCCGAACCGGCCATAGATCGGCCACTCGGCCGAGATCAGGACGCTCACCTGCTCCCCCCGCTCCGCTGACGCCGCCAGATCGCCCGTGATCAGCCGGGTCGCCAGCCCGCGCCGGCGATGCGTGGAGGTCGTGGTCACGGAGGTCACCGCTGAGGCCTCCAGCGCGGCACCGCCCGGCACCGTCAGCTGGGACCGGAAACTGCGCAGCGTCGCCACCACGATGTCTCCGTCGAAACCGGCCCAGGTCCGGTCGAGACAAGTGTCGGGCCGGAACGTCTCAGCGTTGACGGCGCCCACCGGGCTGAAGAACCCGGTATTCACTCCCGCGCACCACGCCTCGAACTCGCCGTCGGTGATAGTGCGCACCTCGATCCCCATGGTGAGAGCCTTGCAGGTGCGGGGTCGCTTCGGCCTGCCAATTCCCGTCGCCCGCGGGCAAGCTGGTGGGGTGAGCCAGGCGCGGAACACCTACACCCACGGGCACCACGACAGCGTGCTGCGCTCACATCGGTGGCGAACGGCGGACAATTCCGCCGCCTACCTGCTCCCGCACTTGCGGTCAGGCCAGCGGATCCTGGACGTCGGCTGTGGCCCCGGGACGATCACCATCGACCTGGCCCGGAGGGTAGACCCGGGCACCGTCGTGGGCATCGACTACGAGCCAGCGCCGCTGGAACCGGCGCGCGCCGAGGCCGCCGCGCAGGGAGTAGCCAACGTGTCCTTCGCGGTGGGCGATGTCTACCAGCTCGATTACCCAGAGGGTGCGTTCGATGTCGTCCATGCCCATCAGGTGCTCCAGCACCTGACCGACCCTGTCGCCGCACTGCGTGAGATGCGCCGGGTGTGCCAGCCCGGCGGTATCGTCGCCGTCCGGGACTTCGACTGCGCGACGATGACCTGGCACCCCGCAGACGATCGCCTGGATCACTGGCTGGAGTTGTACTACCGCATCACGCGGGGCAACCGCACCGAGCCGGATGCCGGGCGGCGGCTGCTGTCCTGGGCGCAAGCCGCCGGGTTCACCGCGATCGCCAGCTCAGCGAGCGCCTGGTGCTTCGCCACACCAGAGGAACGCGCCTGGTGGGGTGGGCTGTGGGCGGATCGGATCACCAGCTCCGCCCTCGCCACCCACGATGATCTGGCCGAAATGGCTGCGGGCTTCCGCCAGTGGGCGGCGCGGGATGATGGCTGGTTCGCCATCCTGCACGGCGAGGTGCTGTGCCGCACCCCCGTCAGTTCGTGATTCCGCCCGCGACGAGCGAATGCGGCTCTCTCACCCCGATATGTCCCCATATCGGGGCTGATGGGGGTCGCCTGACCCCGTTATGGGGACATATCGGGGTTTCACGGGCCCGCTGAGCCCGATATGTCTTCATATCGGGGGGTGGGGGCGAGAGGGAGGCGGATTTCGAAGCGGCAGCCGGGGCCGTGGTTGCTGGCTTCGATGTGGCCGGAGTGGGCTTCGATGAGGCCTCGCGCGATGGCCAGGCCGAGGCCCGCGCCGGGGTCGCCAGACGCGGCGGGGGTGCGGGCGGGGGTGGCGCGGTAGCCGACGTCGAACACCCGGGCCAGGTCGGGTTCGGGGATGCCGCCGCAGGCGTCGTCCACGCGGAGCCAGGCTTGGCCGTCGCGGGCTCCGGCGGCGACGGTCCCAGCAGAGATCGCCACCGTGCCGTCGGGCGGGGTGTGGCGGATGGCGTTGGAGAGCAGGTTGCGCACCACCCGGGCCAGCTCGGGGTCGGAGCCGTGCACGGTCGGCCAACCGCTGGCTGCGTCGGCGTGCAATCGGACGCCTTTGCGGGCGGCGGTGGCGGCTTCGGCGGCCAGGGCCTCGGAGACGACCTCGCCCAGGGGGATCGCGGACAGGCTCAGCCGCAGCGCCCCGGAGGTGATCCGGGAAAGCTGGAACAGGTCGTCGACCATGCCGCTCAGGCGCTGGGTTTGCTGGCCGATCCGTTGTGCGTAGAGGGCCACCTCGTCGGGGTTGGTCACGACGTGATCGGCCAGCGCCTCGGTCATCGCGCGGATCCCGGCCAGCGGGGTGCGCAGGTCATGGCTGATCCAGGCGACCAGCTCACGCCGCGCCGATTCGGCCGCCCGGTCCCGGGCACGGGCCTCCCGCTGCCAGGTCAGCTCCGCGGCGATGCCCCGGCCCAGCAGCAGCCCGGTCGGCACACTCACCGCAGCCACCACGGCGGCGACGGCCAGCTCAGTGCCCACCACCGGGGTGAGCATCAAGCCGTTCACCCCGAGCACCCCGGCCAGGGTCGCGGCCACTGGGACCAGCACCAGCACCGTCACGGCCGCAGTGATCGAATGCCGGCGCATGCGGTGCAGCAGCAGCGCGCCGAGCAGCGCCACCGGCAGCGTGCAGAGCAGCGCGATCGGCAGGACATGGCGCAGCTCGTCAAGCACTCGGCCTCATTCCGCTGTCTGGCCAGCACGGTCGTAGCGGTAGCCGACACCCCACACGGTGGCGATCCGCCTGGGCACCGTGGGATCGGCCTCCACCTTCTCCCGCAACCGCCGCACGTGCACGGTCACCGTGGAGTGGTCACCGAAGGTCCAGCCCCAGACCTGCTCCAGCAGCTCACCACGGCTGAAGGCACGGCCCGGGCGCTGAATGAGGAAGGCCAGCAGGTCGAACTCCCGGACGGTGAGCGCCAGCTCTTTTCCGCCCAGTACCGCCTGACGGGCCGCGATGTCGACCGTCAGCCCGTCGTCGGTGATCGGCGGCAGCTGGGTCAGCGGCTGAGGAGCGCGGGCGCGGCGCAGCACCGAACCAACCCGCAGCACCAGCTCCCGGGGGCTGAACGGTTTGGTGATGTAGTCATCGGCGCCCATTTCCAGCCCGGCGATACGGTCCTCCTCCTCACCCAGGGCAGTGAGCATCACCACGGGCACGGGACCCAGTGCCCGCAACCGGCGGCACACCTCCAGGCCGGGCAGGCCAGGCAGCATGAGATCGAGCACCACCAGATCGGGCGGGCAGACCCGCGCCGCGCGCAGCGCGTGCTCACCGTCCCCGGCGACGCTGACCTGGTAGCCAGCGCGGCCGAGGTAACGGCTCACCACATCACGCACCAGCACGTCGTCATCCACCACGAGCACCGAGCCGCTCACGCTCATCGCGCACCTCGTCCCAGCACGGCCATGCGGACCGTCAGCACGGCTATGGAGATCGCGAACAGCACCGCGGTCACCCCGAGCCAGTGCGGCAGCAACGGCTGGGCCGACAAGCCGGACGCGGCCTGGATCACGGTCGGAAGCCGCAAGATCAAGGGAGCCCACACCAGCAGCAGCACCCCGGAGATCGCCGCAGGTACCCGCAGGTAGTTCAGCCACCGCACCCCGCCCAGGACGGCCCAGGCGGGCCGGTGACGCAGCAGCCACACCAGCGCCGCATCACATCCGGCGTAGAGCGGGAACAGCAGCAGATCGTGCGCGATCGCGCTGCCGACGAACCAGCCGCCGATAGCGGCAGGGTTCCCGGCCAGCAGCCGCGCTCCGGCGTAACCGGCGACCACGAAGCTGCCCAGCAGGGCCAGCAACCGGACGGACTCGCGGCGCGTCATCGTGCTCATCCCGCCAAGAACGTCAGCCGCGTGACCCATTTGGTGTTGTGCACCCCGGGCAGCGCGGGAACCACGATCCGGGCCGGGTAGCCGTGGTCGAGACTGAGATTCACACCGTTGACCCGCAACGCGAGCAGCGCGTCGGCGGCCCGCACCTGCCCGGGGGACAGGGTGGCCGAGCCGAAACCACCGTTCTGGAGCGACTCGACGAACAGCGCCGCGTTCGGGGCCGCCCCGGCCATCTCGGCGAGATCGGCCAGCCGCACCCCGGTCCAGGTCTGCTCGCCGGTGGACCAGCCCTCCACGCAGGCGATCGGCAACCGGGCGGTGTGCTGCGGCAGGGCCAGCAGCTGCGCCCGGGACAGGGACTGGGTGCTGGCGCCTTTGAGTTCCAGGCGCCAGGTGCCATCGACCGGGCCGACACCGGCCATCTCGGCGGTCTTGTTCACCTGGAAGTCCGTGGGACCCCGCCCGAGCTCCCGGCCGCGTGGCGCCAGCAGCGCGCTGCGCCGCGCCGCGCCCCCGATGACCTGGCCCACGCTGAGCGCGAGCAGCGCCAGCGAGCACGCGGCGACCATGCCCAGCGCGCCACGCCGGGAGATCGTCGCCGGCGCGGGATCCGGGGACACCAGATGATCGGGGTCGGGCGGCTCGGCGAGGGTGTCCGACGCCGGGGTGCGCAGCTCGCGGAGCAGGTTGCGGGAGCGCAGCGCGCTGGCCATCCGGCCCAGCCGGAACGCCACGTGCACCACGAACGCGGAGATGAACACCCACGCCCCGTAGTAGTGCGCCTGGTAGAACTGGAACGGCCACGCGTAGTAGTACTGGATGTTCATCACTCCGGTGACCAGCTCGAACACCGCACCGCCGACAAGCAGCAGCAGGGAGGCGCGCTCCACGGCGTGGGTGATCGAGCGAACCGGGGGCCACTCGAACAGCTTGGGCAGCACCGACCACAGCTTGGCCAGCACAATCGGGATGAGCACCAGCCCCAGGCTGACGTGCACGCCCTGACTCACCCAGTACAGCCAGGACGGTCCGGCTGGCCAGCCCGGCAGCCACGAGCCGAGCAGGCCCTTGTCCGGTGTGGTGTCGTTGCCGCG
>DASTBN010000611.1:0-5476 GCA_035712045.1 Pseudonocardiaceae bacterium | reverse complement strand
GGACCCGCTCGCCTTCTGCGTCGTGCATCTCGCCGTGATCGCAGCGGGACGGTGCTCGGCCCCTGTCGACCCTGCGGCTCCCCCCGCTGAGGCGGAGCGCACCCGGCGCGCGCTCAAGCCCTGGCTGGTCATCAGCGACCGGCTGGCCATACCGGGCATGCACGTGGATCCGGCCACTGGTCTGCCCGTCGACTCACCGGCCCACCGCCGGGCAGCGGGCGCGGCGGAGCGGCGGACGGGTTCGGTCGCGTTACTCACCTCCGGCTCGACCGGCACGCCCAAGACGGTTGTGCTCACCGAGCGCCAGCTGCTGCACACCGCGCGCCAGGTGGTCGAGCACCATCAGCTCCGCGCCACCGATCGCGGGTTCAACCCACTGCCGCTGTTCCACATCAACGCCGAGGTCGTCGCGCTGCTGGCCACTCTCGTCGCCGGGGGCGTGCTGGTACTCGACCGGCGGTTCCATCGCACCGGGTTCTGGCAGCTGCTGGTGGATCATGAGATCACCTGGGTCAATGCGGTTCCCGCGATCTTGTCGATCCTGGCCCTGGAGGACGTCCCTGCCGCCCCGGTTGTGTCGTCGGCCTTGCGGTTCATCCGGTCCGCTTCGGCGCCGCTACCAGCAGCGACCCGTGAGCGAATCGCTCTCCTGACCGGTGTCACCGTGGTGGAGAGCTACGGGATGACCGAGACGGCCAGCCAGATCACCGCGACTCCGCTGAGCGGTGGCCACCCTCCTGGGTCGGTGGGCCGGCCGGTCGGGGTGGAACTTGAGGTCGCCGGGCCCGATGGCCAGCGAATGCCCCCGGGTGCCCTCGGCCGGGTTCGTGTCCGCGGCGAGAGCGTGATCAGTGCCTACGCCGAGGGCGCCAGAGCCGAGCGGTTCGACGCCGAGGGCTGGCTGGACACCGGCGATCTCGGCTGGCTTGACGTCGGGGGGTACCTGTACCTGGCCGGGCGCCGCGATGACGTCGTGAATTGCGGGGGTGAGCTGGTGTATCCCGTGGAGGTCGAGGAGGTCCTGCTCGGCGAACCGGTGGTGGCCGAGGCGGCTGTCGTCGGGTGCCCGGACGAGGTACTCGGAGCGGTGCCGGTGGCCTGGATCCGGCCGGTCCGTGCGCTGAGTCACCAGAGCCGGGCCGAACTCGTCAGCCGGCTGCGGCTGCGCTGCGAGGAGCACCTCAGCCGGGTCAAACGGCCAGTGGAGTTCCGGGTCGTGGCGAGCCTGCCGAGGACGGCCACCGGGAAGGTGCTGCGCCGCCAGCTACGGGACGTGGTCATCTCCGGCGGCGCCCTGCCTGCGGTATCCCCGCTGTGAGCCGGCCGCAGGGGTCCCCCGCGCAGGTGAGCGGCCCCGGTCACGTCGGTGCGGTGGACCTGGTCCGGGTGCTGACCTTCGCCTGCGTCATCGCGGTGCACACGGTGGCCACCATCAATCCCGCCGACAGCGTCCCGGCTGGTGGCGTCCTGATGCTGCTGCACTTCACCCGTGAGGCATTCTTCGCCCTCACCGCGTTCGTACTCGTGTACCGCTACCGCGACCGGCTGCGGATAGTGCCGTTCTGGCGGCGCCGGTTCTTGCTGGTCGGCGTCCCCTATGTGATCTGGTCAGCGATCTACACCGGCTTGGGGCTGATCACCACACCGCTGCCGCCCACTGCGGCGCTGATTCAGCTCGGGCGCAATCTGATTACCGGCACGGCGTGTTACCACCTCTATTTTCTCGTCGTCACAATGCAGTTCTACCTGCTGTTCCCGTTGTTCTTGTGGCTGCTGAGGGTGACCCGCGGCTGGCACGGCTGGCTGCTGGCGCTCGGGGCGGTACTACAGGCCGCTATCGATACCGGGCTGCATGTGGCGCACCCGAGCGGGATCGCCGGGAAGCTGCTGGGTTACGGCGGGTCGTTCGCCGGTGGCTATGTGTGCTACTTCCTGCTCGGCGGGGTGGTGGCGCTGCACGCCGAGCGGGCGCAGAACTGGGTTCGCTCGCATCGGGTCGCGGTGCTCGTGGCGGTGCTGCTCACCGGTGCTTGCGCTGAGGGGTGGTACCTGGCGTCGGTGCGCGGCGGCGTACCCATCCTGGCCGCCTCCGACGTGTTCCAGCCGGTGATGGTGCCGTGGTGCGTGGCCATCACGGCGGCGTTGTTCACCCTCGGTGCTGAGTGGTCGGCGCGCCGGGGCACGGGCCTGGGCTCACGGGTCATCGAGATCAGCTCTGATCGCTCATTCGGGGTGTTCCTGGTGCACCCGATTCTGCTGTGGGCGTGGAGCGAGGGCCTTTCGCAGTGGCTGTCCACGAGCTTGTCGCTGCTCTGGTCGACCGTTTTCGCCTACATCGCCGTTGCGGCGGTGTCGCTTCTGGTGGTCGAGCTTCTGCGGCGCGGCCCGCTCAGCCTGGCGCTCACCGGGAAGCGCCGATCGCCAGCGGGCGGTGCCGTCCAGTCTTCTCTCTCAGCTGAGCCAATCAGGCTGGGGGCCAGGCAGGTGTGAGGAAGGTAACCATGATCGATACTCAGCTACTCTTGCCGGATGTCGAGTCCAAACCGCGGCGACGCGGATTGACGATGGTCATCGATCCGGGGATGTTCACCGGTCAATTCGAGGATGCCGTGGACAGTGTGGGTGAATTCATCGATTTCGTGAAGTTCGGCTGGGGTACCTGCCTGGTCACCAAAGACATCAAACGGAAGATCGACATCCTGCGGGCCGCCAGTATCGACTTCTATTTCGGTGGCACCCTGTTCGAGCGCTATGCCCTGGAGGGGCTGATATCGGAATGGCTCGGCCTGTGCCGGACGCTGGGCGCCATGCACGTCGAGGTGTCGAACGGCACGATACCGCTCGGAAACACCGAGAAGGCCCGGTGGGTCGCCCGGCTCGCCGGTGAGTTCGTTGTCATCAGCGAGGTCGGCTTCAAGGATATCCGCCGTTCCGATGTTCTGGCGCCGGCGCGCTGGATCTCCCATATCGAGGAGGATCTCGCGGCGGGGGCGTACCTCGTTACCGCTGAAGCCAGGGAAAGCGGCCGCAGCGGGATCTGCCGCGCCGACGGTGAACCCCGCCACGAGCTGATCAACGAGGTCATCGGTTCGGGAATCGAGCTCGGCAGGCTGATGTTCGAGGCGCCGAACAAGGATCTGCAAGCTTACTTTTTCCGCCGGATGGGACCGTCGGTCAATCTGGGTAATATCCGGGCTGACGACGTCATCGGGCTCGAGACGTTACGCCGTGGCCTGCGCTCGGACACTGTGCCGGTGATCGTATGACACACGATCGGGGGCATGTGTTTCATCTGGCGATCCCGGCCAGGAACCTGGACGACGCGCAACGGTTCTATGTCGATGGCCTCGGCTGCGTGCTGGCCCGGCGCTACGCCGATCGCATCACCCTGAATTTCTTCGGCGACCAGGTCGTCTGCCACCTCTCCGGCGATACGGTCGCCGTTCCCGCGCTTTACCCTAGGCACTTCGGAGTGACCTTCCGGGAGCGAGCGGGCTGGGAACGGCTGCTCGCCCTGGCGAGGGCGAACGGCTTACCGTTCTTCGCCGACCCCTTCCGCCGGTTCGAGGGCCGGCCCGAGGGGCACGATGCGTTCGTCCTCCAGGATCCCTCGAACAACCTGCTTGAGTTCAAATGGTACGACAATCCCGAGATGATGTACTGACCACACCCGGAGACCGGGAACTTGAGCCATGGCCATGAGGCCGATTCCTGCCCGTGGTAGCTAGCCGCCGGAGGCGAAGCAACGGAAATCATCCGAAGGGCGGGTCCACGCTCCCCTGGGGCCGTGAACCCGCCTTTTCGCTTGCTCTCGTGAATAGTTTAAGGTTTGCTCGGAGTTCCTGGAATTTCACTGTGAAAGCCGCCCTGTGGTGTGATCTTGGGATAGGGTCGAAGCCGTAAGAGAAAGCGCAGCGGGGCGTTTTCTTAACAGGAGAAGAAAGGAAGAAGAAGATGAGATCGACACCTTGGGATTGGCGCCGGGACAACGACGACAAGCGCCGCGGGCGCCGCGATGACGATCGTCGGCGTGACGACGACAGGCGCAGGAAGTGCCGTAGGTAGTGCTGAGTCACTGATTGGCGGGGGTTCCTGTTCGCGTCACTCGCGAACGGGAACCCCCACCAGCGGATGAGGGGGGCGATGGGAATGTGGTCGCTGCGGAAGGCGCTCGAGTGGCTGGTCGGGCCCGTGGCGCCGGTAGAGGATGACCAGCGGGAGCGGCCCGCCCCGGCGCTGCGGGCGCGAGACGTCTTCACCCGGTTCTGGCCCGACGCCCGGCCTTTCCGGATCTGGCTGGGAATCGGCCTGATTCTGGTGATGGTAACTCCGCTGCTCGATGCGGTCACGATCTGGTTGTTCAAGCTGCTGATCGATGACGTGCTGACGGTCAGGCGCTTCCCGGCATTCTGGCCGCTGGCCATCGCGTACCTGGCGATCACTCTGATCATGGGAATAGTGGAGTTCGCCGATGGCTGCCTCGCCGCGTGGATCGGCGAGAATTTCCTGCACCGCCTGCGGACCCGCGTGTTCACTCATTTGCAGACCCTGTCGATAGACTTTTTCGACCGGCGGCCGCTGGGAGATATCCTGAGCCGGCTCACCGGGGATGTGAGCGCGATCGAAGACCTGATGCTCGCTGGCCTGACGAACACCATCGCGCAGACCGCCAAGATCGTCTTATTCATCGGGGTCTTGTTCTATCTGAACTGGCAGCTGGCGCTCGCCTCGCTGCTCGCGGTGCCGGTGTATTGGCTTCTCACCCGGTCTTTCTCCCAGCGGATCAAAGCCGCGTCCCGGGAGGTCCGTCAGCGCAGCGGCTCAATCAGCGCCGTCGCCGAGGAAAGCCTGGGCAACGCCACCCTGATCCAGGTCTACGGCCGCCAGCAGGCCGAGATCGCCCGGTTCACCGAGCAAAGCCGCGGCAGCGTTATCGCCGAGCTCGCCGCCACCCGGCTCCGGGCGGTGTTCTCGCCGCTGACCGGCCTGCTCGAAGTGGCCGGAGTCATGGTCATCATCGGGCTGGGGGTCTGGGAACTCACCAGCAACCGCATCACGCTGGGCGGGCTGCTGGTATTCCTGGTCTACCTCTCCCAGCTCCACGGCCCCCTCCGCGACCTCGGCCAGCTGTCCAACACGATCTACGCCGCTGCGGCCAGCGCCGAACGCATCATCGACATCCTCGAGGCCGAGCCCGAAGTCCGGGCGCCGGCCCACCCGGTCCGCGTCGATCGTCCGCGCGGTGAGCTCACGGTGGACCGGGTGAGCTTCCGCTATCCCGGCGCCACCGCCAACACGCTGAGCGAGATCAGCTTCGTGGTATCACCAGGCCACAGCCTCGCGCTGGTCGGGGCCAGCGGAGCGGGCAAAACCACCCTGACCAAACTGCTGCTCCGGCTGCACGATCCCGCCACCGGCGCCATCCGCCTGGACGGAATCGATGCGCGGAACTTCGACCCGGACCACCCGCGTGCCA
>DASTBN010000610.1:0-4964 GCA_035712045.1 Pseudonocardiaceae bacterium | reverse complement strand
GTGCTGCGGCAAGCCGACGCGGCCCACCGCGCCGCCGGGGCGCGCGATGCCGATCGCGGTGTCCATCGACGCGCCGTGGCCGACACACTCCAGCACCGAGTGGACGCCCTCGCCGCCGGTGAGTTCGCGGACGCGTTCGATCGCCTCCTCGCCACGCTCGGAGACGACGTCGGTCGCGCCGAACTCGCGGGCCAGCGCGATGCGGTCGTCGTGGCGGCCCATGATGATGATCTGCTCGGCGCCGAGGCGCTTGGCGGCGATGACGGCGCACAGGCCGACGGCGCCATCGCCGACGACCGCGGCGCGCTTGCCCAGCCCGACCTTGGCGGCGACGGCGGCGTGGTGGCCGGTGCCCATGACGTCCGACAGCGTCAGCAGCGACGGCATGAGCGCGTCGTCCTCGCCGACCGGCACCGGGTACAGGGTGCCGTCGGCGAACGGGATGCGCAGCGCTTCGGCCTGGGCACCGTTCGTGCCGTTGTTGCCGAAGAAGCCGACGTGCACGCACGCGGTCGGCAGGCCCTCATGGCAGAACGTGCACGTGCCGTCGGAGTACGCGAACGGCATCACGACGACATCACCTCTCTTGATCTTGGTGACTTGTGATCCGATGTCCTCGACGACGCCGATGGCCTCGTGGCCCATCGACTGCCCGGCTTCCGAGTGCTCCATCGACGCGTACGGCCACAGGTCGCTGCCGCAGATACAGGCGCGCGTCACGCGCATGATCGCATCGGTCGGTTCGACGATCGCCGGGTCAGGGACGTCCTGGACGCGGACATCGCCGGCAGCGTACATGATGGTTGCTTTCATGCGCTCCAGCCAAGCACCGGTCCGCGCGGTCTGGGAACCCTGTGAAGGTGACCCTCCCAGGGTCCCCCAGGGCGCGGTGCGCGGCTTTAGCCTGGTGAGGGTGGACACGCGCAACGAGATCCGCGATTTCCTGACCTCTCGCCGAGCCAAGCTCAACCATCTTCGACGCCGGGCTGAAGTTCGGCCCACGGAGGCGGGATCACCCGGGTGGATCTCCCCGGGCGCATGCAAGCGCAGGCCCGGCCCGGACTCCCAGGCAGCGAGCGAGAACTCGACGAAGCTGACCAGGCCGCCAGAGTCGCGGGCCCGGATCTTGAACTCCGGAAGGCCCTGAGGAACGTCACGGCCTTCCGACGACCGGAGCACATAGCAGTCCGCACGCTGTTGCTGCGCCGGCGCCGGTCCGGACTCATCACCACAGTCCGCGCTCCAGCGATGGTTCGGCGCTCACCACGCTGCTTAGCAGCAACAACGGACAATGATCATCCACGTCAACGGCCGATCAACCTCACCCGCGCTTACCGAGAAACGGGCGGTTGGAGCAGGTCATCCTCGCTATTCGAGCGGACCCCCACCGACTGCCGCCGGCCGCTCAGCGACAGTCACCCGCTTTCGCAAAGTGCCGCCGCGAATTTCCAGCGGGCAAGAACAACGACAGCTGGGCAGCTGCGTCGACGCTGGTGGCGAACCCGAACCAAGCAGGACGCGGCGTCGGTTTCCGGATAGGGATCCCCTACTGATACGGCGGTTCGGCATCTAAGACATCGACGGGCTGCCGCTACGACTTGTCATCTGAGTATGGCGATCAGAGCTTGCTAGCGCAGGGAGCCCTCAGCGGGTCGGCGCATGGTTATCCAGAGCGGGTCGCCGGATACAACGTCCTCTACTGCCGCTGACCGGCGACGGATGACCAGGATATCCGGGTCGACCTGTGGTGCTGGGGAGAACGCCACACGGTCGCGCGCGGTCGCATGCCCAAGACCCTTCAGCAAGACGCGATACCTGACCAGGAACCCGTCCTCTTCCGGTGACCCAGTGTTCTGCGATGTGATCCGGCAGGGATCAACCCCGCCGGATCCGGGTGTGATCGCCCGATGCCGTTTATAGCTGATCTTCCCGGAGCAGTTCGGCGAGAACTCTCGCATGGCTGTGTTCTACGTCTGTGGTGGCTGTGAGCAGTGTGAGCGGGTTGCGCCCGGCGAGGGCCCGCAGGTGCTCCAGTACCGCCCGCCTGGCGGGGTCGCCGAGCTCGCGGCGGTACCGGGACCTGAACTCGCCGAACTTCCCCGGGTCATGGCCGTACCAGGTGCGCAGCCCGGTGGATGGCGCGACATCCCTGGCCCACTCGTCAAGGTTCGCCTCGTCTTTGCGCAGTCCGCGCGGCCATATCCGATCCACGAGGACTCGAACGCCATCGTCTGGCGTGAACTTGTCGTAGACCCTGCGAACTTCGATCTCATGCGCTGGCATGCGTGACCTCCGGCCTCACCGCCGTGTCATTCGCATGATCGCACACAACCGCACTCTCATGCCGATGAGCGGACGCTTCTCTAGCGCGGGTAAAGCTTCAGCCGCGTGACTGCCAGGGGTCGAAAGAGACCGGCTCGCAGACGATCGCAACCGGCGGCCATCAGTGTTCACCGCAGCCTTGGTCGAGGGGCTGGCCACGGGTGACACAGATCGTGACGAGGACGGCTGGGTCGGGCTTAATGAACTTTACGACGCGGAAATGGCGCGTAACGACATCGGCGCGGTCGCTGAGCCCGCCGCAGCCGCACTGCTCGACGTGCGAGTGCAGACGGCCGAGCCGGAGCTGAACTTCGGACGGATGCCGGCGGGTTCGGCTCCGGTGCACCAAACAATCCACCTGTTGGGTCCGCCGCTGGCCCGAGTCTGTGCGTTCGTAGCATCACACGCCTGGATCCGTGTCGAGGAGTCGGCCGAGGGCTTCGACGTCTCGGTGGACACCTCGCGAATAGGAGATTTGCGGGGCACCATCACCCTCAAAGGGCCAACAGGCGAACTGACCATTCCCGTTCATGTGGACGTCCGGCCTAGCTCACAGCCACAGCAATCACATAGGGCGGCGGAACCCTTCAGTATGCCCGAACAAGGACTCGTTTCGGCGTCACCGCCCGCGTCCATCCCGCTGGTCGGCAGTCGTAGCGATTTGCGTCGCACACCAGCGGGATGCCTACCGCTGATCGCGCGGAAGCGGTGGGCGATGACCGGCGTGGTGCCCGGAGCCGGTCTGCCGCGCTGACTGTCGGTGCCAGTCGGTACGGTCTGCCGGCAGCTGGGCGGGTTCCCGTTGCTGGCGCGGCTTGACCGAGGGGGCGAAGTATGCAGCACGTGGTTCTGGACGGGATCGACCCGGCCGACATCGAGGACGCCTTCGATCCCGGCACGTACGCGAAGGGCGTGCGCTATGCCCAGCAGCGCGCTGTCCAGCACATGGAGTGGAGCGACGAGGCGAATGGCCTGTGTGCCGTGGTGGCGGGCAGCCAGGGGCGGACGTACTGGACCACGGTGTACTTCGCCTCCGGCGGCGGCGCGCGGCTGGACTTCGTGTCGGGGGAGTGCAGCTGCCCCGTCGGGTTCGATTGCAAGCACGTCGTCGCCGTGGTGCTCACCGCCGCCGCGCCACGGCTGGTCGGGACGGCGGCACTGGTGGCGGGCGCCGCACCCCGGCCGGTCGCCCCGTGGGAGCAGACCCTGCGATCACTGGTCGATGCTCCGGCGCCCACCGGCGCGCAGCGGGCCGGCGGTGTGGCGCTGGCGATCGAGCTGAGCCTGGCGGGTGGCCCGGCATCGCACGGGGCCGCGTCATCCGGCCCGAAGCTCGCGGCCCGGCTGGTTCGCGAGGGGAAGACCGGCTGGGTGGGCGGCGGGCTGAGCTGGAACCGGCTCGAAGTCTCCTACCAGCTCACCGACTGCGACCCCCGGCACCTACGGCCGCTGCGGGAGCTGTACGCGCTGTACCGGACCGGACCCAGGTCATCGAGCCCTTACTACTCCTACGGCTCCTACGGCGAGGAGAAATCGATCGACCTGGCCGCCTTCCCCAGCCGGCAGCTGTGGGCGCTGCTGGATGAGGCCCGGGAGGCCGGCGTGCGGCTGGTGTACCCGCGCAAGCAACTCGGCACGCTGGAGAGGATCGGCCACGCGGAGCCGCACCTGGACGTGACCGCGGGGAAGGACCCGGGCGGGCTGGCGATCACGCCGGTGCTGCGCGTCGAAGGGGTGAGCGAGGCGGTGGCGGTCCGCTTCGTCGGCGAGGAAGGCCACGGCGTGGTGTACCTGCCGCCCGCCGAGGACCATGGCGGCGATCCGGCGAACTGGCGGTTCGGGCTGGCCCGCCTCGCCGCCCCGGTGCCCAAGCCGTTACAGCAGCTGCTTCTCGATGGCCAGCGCCTAGAGCTCCCGGCTGATGCGGCCGCCCAGTTCAGCGAGCGGTTCTATCCACGGCTGCGCGGCCTGGCCCGGGTGGTCTCCTCCGACGGCTCGTTCACCCCGCCGGTGATCTCCGATCCCATCCTGGTCCTTCGCGCCTCCTACGGCCCGGGTCACAACCTCACGCTGGACTGGGAGTGGGCCTATCAGGTGGGCGCCACGGCGATGCGGGCCCCGCTGCGCGGCCCTGCGGCCGAACACCCCTACCGCGACCCGGCCAAGGAACAGGCGGTGCTGGAGGCTCTCGATGTCCCGCTGGAACGTTTCGGGCTGGGCGGCGACGCCGTGGGCCGGTCGCCCGCGCCGCGTGCCGAGCTGCGCGGACTGGACACCATGCGGTTCACCACCGAGCTGCTGCCTCTGCTGAATGGCACTGACGGTGTCACCGTCGAGGTGGAAGGGGATCCGCCCGACTACCGGGAAGCGGGCGACTCCCTGCGCATCGGGGTGTCCGCCGAGGAGGTGGCGGGCCAGACCGACTGGTTCGACCTGGGTGTGCGGATCACTGTGGAGGGCCGCGAAGTGCCCTTCGCCGAGGTGTTCGTGGCGCTGGCGGCTGGCGAGGCGGAGCTGCTGCTGCCTGATGGCGCCTACTTCTCGCTGCAGAAACCCGAGCTGCGGGCGTTGCGCGGCCTCATCGAGGAGGCGCGGGCCCTGCAGGAGCCTGGGCAGCCCGGCCTGCGGATCAGCCGCTTCCA
>DASTBN010000609.1:0-2018 GCA_035712045.1 Pseudonocardiaceae bacterium | reverse complement strand
CCGGCGTGCCAGCGCGCTGGCCAACGGCGCGACCGAGTTCTTGCTGCCGCCGAAGCCGTGCGCCACCAGAACGGCCGGTGCCGGGGTGCGCGCGGGCAGATACACCGTCGCGTCCAGGTGAACCAGGCCCGGGGCACCCGGCGCCTCCGGCGCGTCGATCGTGACATTGCTGGTCACCACGGCTGGCGGACCGGGAATGATCGTGACAGCGGCCGTGACCCCGGCGCTCACGAGCAGCGCGGCCACGATCAGCACGACGGCGCGCCGCCAGCGTGATCTGGCCGGTCGGGCCGTTCGAGGCACAGATGCGACGGTAGGTCACCACGCTGCGGTGCCGCAGCGGTCTCAGCGGATTCTCAGGGCCGGGGACCGCTTAGCGACCCCCTGTTGGTGCCGTCCGGGAGGATGGGGGAGACTAGGCCATACGTGGAGGGGAGTATTCCTTCGCGACGGCATCGTCAACACGGCCGTTCCGGCTCGCCCGGGGTGCCCGGTGCCGTCGACCGGTTCGCCGGTGGGAGAGACCTCCGGCGCCCGACGGATGCCGTCTGCCCGGAGGTTCGACATGGATGTGCCAGTGTGGGTCTGGCTCGTCACAGTGGCCGGTCTCGCTGCCTTGTTCGCCCTCGACCTGTTCGTTGTCGACCGCAAGCCACATGCCATAGAGATCGCGGAGGCGGCCCGATGGGTGGTGTTCTACTTCGCGTGCACCGTGGTATTCGGGCTGGGTATCTGGGTCGCCGCTGGTAGCGGGTTCGCCGCTGAGTTCGCCGCCGGGTACATCACCGAGTACTCACTGTCGGTGGACAACCTGTTCATCTTCGTGCTCATCATGGCCGCTTCTGGTGTGCCAGCCATTCAGCAACATCGGGTATTACTGATCGGAATCGTGCTGGCGCTGGCTCTGCGCGGGCTATTCATCGCCGCGGGCGCGGCGCTGATCTCAAGCTTCAGCTGGGTTTTCTACCTCTTCGGAGTGCTGCTGGTCTACCTTGGCTGGCGGCAGATCAGCCAGCGCAAGCAGGACCCGAAATTCGAGGAGAACCCCATGCTGCGGGCGCTCCGGAAACTGTTCCCGGTGACGGACGAGTACCACGGATCACGCTTGACGGTGGTGCGGGATGGTAAGCGGTTGTTCACGCCCATGCTCATCGTCATGCTGGCCATTGGCTCGGTCGACCTGGTCTTCGCGCTGGATTCCATCCCAGCGGTCTTCGGACTCACCCAGGAAGCGTTCCTGGTCTTCACCGCCAACGCTTTCGCCCTGATGGGACTGCGGCAGCTGTACTTTCTCGTCGGCGGGCTGCTGGCCCGGCTCGCGCACCTATCCGCCGGGCTGGGAGTGATCCTCGCCTTCATCGGCGTCAAGCTGGTGCTCGACGCGCTCAATGACACCGGGCTGCCCTTCGTCAATGGCGGTGAACCCCTGGAGGCCGTGCCGACGCTGGGCATCGGCATATCCCTTACCGTAATCATCGGTGTGCTGCTGGTGACGACGACAACCAGCTTGCTCACTGCGCGCGCGAATCGACCGGCGGATCTCAGAATGGGCGGGTAATCTCGTGGGTGGCGGCGGATCGCGCGATTGAGGCGCACCATGGCTCGGGGGGTGATGGGTGACTCCTGAGCTGCCCGGGGCCCTCGCCTGGCTGGCGTCGATCCTCACCTCCTACGGGTATCTCGCTGTCTTCGGGTTCCTGTTCGTCGAGAGTTTCGGCGCGCCAGTTCCTGGCCAGACCCTGCTGATAGCCGCAGGGGTTTTCGCCGGGGCGGGGCGGATGAATGTTTTCGGCATCGCGGCCCTGGGGTTCCTCGCCGCGGTGGCGGGCGACAACGTCGGCTACTTAATCGGGTATTTCGGCGGCCGTCGGCTGGCGCTCCGGTACGGCCGTTACATATTTGTGACGGACAAGCGCCTCAGTAAGGCCGAGGACTTTTTCGCGCGTCACGGCGGAAAAGTTGTCGGGATCGCCCGGTTCATCGACGGCTTGCGTCAGCTCAATGGCATCGTCGCTGGT
>DASTBN010000608.1:0-12930 GCA_035712045.1 Pseudonocardiaceae bacterium | reverse complement strand
CTGCCGGTTCCGGGGCTGGACGGTTTCGGCGTCCTGGAGCCCTACCTGCCAGCGTCCGCCCGCCGGTTCGCGCGCAGCGTTGGCTGGGTCGCCCCCTTGCTGCTCTTTTTTCTGATCATCAGCGTGCCCGAGGTGAACAACGCCCTATTCGGAACTAGCTTCCAGGTCTTCGCCGCTCTCGGCGGTGATCAGGACCTGGCGATCGAGGGCTACCAGAGATTCCGGTTCTGGCACTGACCTCAACGGCAGTTGATTGACCATCAGGCGCAGCGGGAACATAGGAGGAGCATTCCGGGGGGATGGCGAGGGCGGGACGATGAGCGCAGCGGCTCGGCTGGATGGGTTCCAGCGGCGCCATACTTGGCTGGGTTTCCCATTGGGGGTGATCTACAAGTTCATTGATGATGAGGGTGGTTACCTCGCGGCGCTGATCACCTTTTACGGTTTCGTCTCGCTGTTTCCGCTCCTGCTGCTGCTGGTCAGCGTGCTGGGTTACGCGCTCGAGGGCAATCCCGCGCTGCGGGAGGCCGTGCTCGGCTCGGCGCTGCAGCAACTCCCGATCGTCGGCCCGCAGTTACAACAGAACGTCGGCTCGATCCACGGCAGCAGCACGGCCGTGATCCTCGGCGTCATCGGCGCGGTTTACGGCGGGCTGGGTGTCTCGGTGGCCATCCAGACGGCGCTGAATGAGGTCTGGGCCGTGCCGCGCTACGCCCGTCCCGATCCCATCGTGTCCCGGCTGCGGGGCTTGCTGCTCTTCGGGCTGCTGGGCGGCCTGGTTGTGATCACCACCGCGCTGTCCGCAGCCGGTCCGGTGGTCGCGAGCTTGGGTTATGGTGATTCCTGGGTGCGTGCCGCCGCGATCGTTGTGGCGATGAGCGCTAACGTGGGAGCGTTCCTGATCGGATTCCGGGTCCTTACCGCCCGCGAGATCCCCTTGTCCGATTTGATACCGGGTGCGGTGGGCGCGGGGATCGGGGTGCAATTGCTGCAGATCGGGGGCGCGGCCTTCATCGGCGCGCTCAGCGGCTCCTCGCAGGTCTATGGTGTCTTCGGGCTGGTTCTCGGGTTACTGGCGTATTTGTACCTGCAGGCGGTCATTGTGGTGTTCTGCGCGGAGATCAACGTGGTACGTGCCCGGCGGTTGTGGCCCCGTAACCTGCTCACCCTGTTCGTCCAGGACGTCGCGCTCACCGCGGCGGACCGGGCCTCCTACCGTTCCTATGTGGAAGCCGAGCGGTTCAAGCCCTCTCAGCGCGTGCGGACCACCTTCGATCGCCCGCAGCCTGAGGACGAGCCCTGATCTGCCCGCCGTGAAGGTTGTGGTGCTGGTCGGCGGTGTGGGTGGCGCCCGGTTCCTGCTCGGTGTGAAAGCCGCACTGGGATCGTCTGATGCCGAGATCACCGCAGTGGTCAACACCGGGGACGACATCTGGTTACACGGGCTGCGGATCTGCCCGGATCTGGACACCTGCATGTACACCCTCGGCGGAGGGATCGACACCGAGCGTGGCTGGGGGCGGGCCGGGGAAAGCTGGGTGGTCAAGGCCGAGCTCGTTAGCTACGGCGCTGATCCGGACTGGTTCGGGCTGGGTGACCGGGACCTGGCCACCCACCTCGTCCGCACCCAGATGCTGCGGGAGGGCTACCCGCTATCCGCGATCACCGCCGCGCTGTGCGAGCGCTGGCGCCCGGGGGTACGACTGCTACCCGCCACCGATGATCGCTGCGAAACCCACGTCGTAGTCAGTGATGATCGGGGCCGCCGCGCCATGCACTTCCAGGAATGGTGGATCCGGTACCGCGCCCAACTGCCGGCCAGCGAGTTCGTGCCGGTCGGCGCCGAGGACACCGAACCGGCCGCCGGGGTGCTGGAGGCGATCGCCGAGGCGGATGCGGTGCTGCTGGCGCCATCTAATCCGGTGGTGTCGATCGGCAGTATGCTGGCCATCCCGGGGATCCGTCCCGCGTTGCGCGGCGCGCGCGCCCGGGTGGTCGGGCTCTCCCCGATCGTCGGTGGCCGGGCGGTGCGCGGGATGGCTGAGGCCTGCCTGGCCGCCATCGGTGTACCGTGCCAGGCGGGAGCGGTCGGCGCGTACTACGGATCCCGCGCGGCCAGTGGGATCCTGGACGGGTGGCTGGTGCACACCGGGGATCACGCCGTGGTGCCCGGCGTCGTGGTCCGGGAGGTACCGCTGCTGATGACCGACACTCAGGCGAGCGCGGCGATGGCCACAGCCGCCCTGGAGCTCGCGCTGTGAGCGTTCCCAGCCGGGCCAGCGATCACGCCGCGCCGGGTGAGGTGCGCATCGCGCCGGTCCGGGGACTGCCCGAGTTCCGGCCGGGGGACGATCTGATCGGCGCGTTGGCCGCCGCCGCGCCCTGGCTGGCCGATGGTGACATCGTCGCCGTCACCAGCAAAGTGATCTCCAAGGTGGAGGGCCGGCTGGTCCCGGTGCCGGCTGATCCGCTGGCCCGGGATGCGGCCCGCCGCAAGCTGGTGGCCGCCGAGGCCCGGCGGGTGATCGCCCGGACTGACCGGACCGTGATCACCGAGAACGCGTTCGGGATGGTGCAGGCCGCCGCCGGGGTGGACTCGTCCAATGTGGAGCCCGATGAGATCGCCTTGCTGCCCCTCGATCCGGACGCCAGCGCGGCACGGCTGCGGGCGGGGTTGGCCCAGGCACTGGGCGTCGACGTCGCTGTGGTGATCACTGACACGATGGGCCGGGCGTGGCGGGTCGGGCAGACCGACACCGCGATCGGCACCGCTGGGCTGGGCGTGCTGCGGCGCTACATCGGCACCGTCGACCAGCGCGGCAACGCGCTGGTGACCACGGAGATCGCCATCGCCGACGAGATCGCGGGGGCCGCCGATCTGGTCAAGGGCAAGCTGGCCGGGGTACCGGTAGCGGTGCTGCGCGGGGTCCGGGCCGGTGATGACGGCACCAGCGCGGCGGATCTGATCCGCCCCCTGGAGGAAGACCTGTTCTGGCTGGGTGCCGACGACGCGATCGAGCGGGGACGGGCGCAGGGCCGCGCGGAGGCGGTGCTGCTGCGCCGGTCAGTGCGCTCGTTCCGTCCCGATCCGGTGGATCCGGGGCTGGTGCGCCGCGCGGTGGGCGTGGCGCTGCGCGCACCGGCGCCCCATCACACCAGGCCGGTACGGTTCGTCTGGCTCGCCGACCGGACGCGGCGGCGGACGCTGCTCGACGCGATGGCTGACGCGTGGCGGGCCGATCTGCGCGGCGATGGCCTCACCGAGGACCACGTCGAGCGCCGGATCCAGCGCGGGACGGTGCTCTACGACGCACCCGAGGTGCTGGTGCCGGTCGCGGTCCCGGACGGCGCGCATAGCTATCCCGACGCCCGCCGGCACGCCGCTGAGGAGGCGATGTTCACCGTCGCCGCCGCTGCCGCGGTCCAGGGCCTGCTGGTGGCGCTGGCGGCTGAGGGGCTTGGTTCCTGCTGGATCGGTTCGACCCTGTTCTGCCCGGACCTGGTCCGGGCCGAGCTCGCCCTGCCGGGCGAGTGGCGCCCGCTCGGCGCGATCGCGCTGGGCTACCCCGCCGAACCCCTGGACCCGCGCCCACCAGCTGACCCCGATGACGGGCTGGTACTGCGATAATCCCCACGATGATCGTTAACGTGAACACCGCCGTGCATGCCGACGCTATGCGGATCTTGTCCGGCTGGGAACCCGCCGACCCAACCCAGCGGGCGCTGTGCCAGGCGTTTCTCGGGTTTCTGGCGGCCCGCCCGGACGCCTGCGCCCGGTCCTGCGTACCGGGTCACCTGACCGCCTCGGCTGTGGTCCTCTCCCACGATGGCACCCACATGTTGCTCACCCTGCACCCCCGGATCGGGCGCTGGGTGCAACTCGGCGGTCACTGCGAGGACAGTGACGCGGGGCTGGCCGCCGCGGCGCTGCGGGAGGCGACCGAGGAATCCGGGATCGAGGACCTGACGATCGACCCGCGGCCGCTGCATCTCGACGTGCACCCCATCACCTGCTCGCTGGGCCTGCCCACGCGGCATTTCGATATCCGCTTCCTCCTGCACGCCCCGCCTCACGCTGTTCCCATCCGTTCCCCCGAGTCCGCCGATCTGGCCTGGTGGCCCCTCGCCTCCCTGCCGACCGACGTCGCCTGCCTCGCCCCCGTTATGGGGACATATCGGGGTTGTTAGGCGCCCGGTAAGCCCGATATATCCCTAACGGGCCTTGCCTCAGGGTGTACGTTACTTAGGGTTTCGTTCAAACGTGATGGCTTCCGAGATGCCGGTTCGGCGTATCACCGTCGGCACAACAGCTACACGAGTCTCAGCAGCACCTCTGTGGGATCGGGGGGAGGTTTGGTGAGTTACGGCCTCGGGATCGACGTTGGTAACACTTCCGTGGTAGTCGCGGTCACGACCACGACCGGGATCGAGATGTTCACCTTCGGCGACCGCGCGGTGGCGAGGTCGGCGGCTGTCCACCTGCGGGGTGATGGCGCACCAACGACAGGCGAAGCCGCCAGCTGCCCCCCGGGAAGCAGCCAGGGACGAACTATCGGCGGGTTCATGAGCCGGCTGGGTGACCAGGAACCAATGACATTCGGCGGTGCGCCGTATACGGTCACCGATCTGATCGGCATCCTGCTGCACGACGTGCTCGAGGAGGTCACCGCAGCTCACGGCGCACAGCCTGATCACGTCGTGCTGACTCACCCCGCGAGCTGGGACCGAATCCGCCGGGAGCTGTTCGAGGAGGCTACTCGCCGAGCGGGACTACGCAAAGCGCTCATAGTGACCGAACCCGAAGCCGCCGCCACCTATTACAGCGCGTCCCAGCGGTGGAGCGACGGCGACATTGTCGCGGTGTACGACTTGGGCAGCACAACCTTCAACGCCACCGTGTTGCTCAAGAGCTCTGGCGGAATCCACATTCTCGGTGAACCGGAGCGCGTCGAGCACCTTGGCGGCGAGGACTTCGACGACGCGATCCTGTCTCACGTCAACGACACCCTCGACAGCACACCCCGTGAACCAGGCACAACGCGATCTCCGGAAGGCGTCGCGCCCGGGCGGGCGCGACAGGACTGCATCCGGGCCAAAGAAGCGCTCTCCGTAGATGTCGAGACCGTCGTCCAAGTGTTGCTGCCCGGCCGGCGCCGCGAGGTGCGTATCACCCGGCCGGACTTCGAAGACATCGCGCGGCCTCCGATCGAGCGCACCATCGACACGCTGTCTCAAGCCCTGCGGTCGGCGCAGGTCGCGCCCGCGGACCTCAGCGCAGTACTGCTGGTGGGCGGATCGTCGCGCATCCCGCTCGTCGCCCAGATGGTGTCCGCGAAGTTGGGCGCTCCGACCGTGATGGACCCGCATCCCCAGCACGTCATCGCGCTTGGTGCCGCCATGCTGGCGGCCCATGCGATTCATGCTGACCTGCCCCAACAGGACAAGCGGGAACAGCGCGATGGCGTGCGGCAGGAGGGACAGCGCCTCGTGGTCAATGGCATCACCACCTCGACGCTGACGGCGAGGAGTGGGGTCGACGTCACTGAGCAGCACGGCACAGCACCACAGCGGCCGGCTGGAATGATCCCGACGCAGCGAACTCCACCGCAAGAAACACCATCCGCTGCCGCCCACACCGCAGCCGAGGACAGCGAGGCTGGCCGGGATATGTTGACCGTCCAGATCCCGGCTCCGGCGGTGACGCCGCGGCGCATGCTGCAGCCGAGATCCTATGCCAGCCTCACACCGGCTGTTCGCAGCATGGGAACGCCGCCACGGCGCTCATCAGGCAGCCGCAGGATCCGGCCGCAGGTTCTTCTCATCTGCGGCATGACCTTGGGCGGCCTGGTAGTGGCCCTGGTTGGATCGATCTTATTGGCCCTGTTCGGTGGTAAGAGCGGCGCGCGGGTACCCGCGCCATTGGCCTTGGCGCAGACACCCAAGCCCGAAACAACTATCATACCGGACCAACCCGCTGTGACGATACCCGCCGTCGCGGCCACCATCCCGCTCTCGGCGAATCCCACTTTCGTCACTGTCTCTCCGGATTCCAAGCACGCCTATATCGCCCAGGCAGAGGCTCAGGCGGTCACCGTGGTAGACACAGAGAATAGGCACGTTATCGCGACTATCCCGATCGCCGCGGGCCCTCCCCAGTTCCTCGCCCTCGCCCCGAATGGTCGCACGCTGTATATCTCCATCTTCAATGATCAGCGGACAATTCACTCGGTCGATGTGCTCGACACCGGCTCAAACACCGTCGTCGCCACGATCCCGCAGCCCGCGCGTCCCTTCCTGCCCGCGGTTAGCCCGGACGGGAAACGGCTCTATGTCCCCAACCACGACGTCGCCGCAGTATCCGTGATCGACACTGTCACCCACGCCGTGATCGCACAGATCCCGGTTCCACCCAACCCGCACTGGGTCGACTTCTCCCCCGACGGCAGCCGTGCCTACACGGCCAATCACGAGTCCAACCTGGTGGCCTCGATTGACACCACCACCCTGAAGGTTCTGAACACCGTCCCGGTCGGAATCAGCCCGCATAGCGTCGCGGTGAACCCGCACCGCCCCCTCGCCGCCAATGTGAACTTCGACTCGGCGTCGGTCTCGGTTATCGACACCATCAAGCAGAGCATCGCCGCGACAATCCCGGTGGGGCAGAATCCCCAGGACATCGCCTGGTCACCAGATGGCCGATTCGCCTATGTCGTCAACCAGGGCAGCAACACCATCTCGGTGATCGATTCGACGACCAACCAGGTCACCACGACCATCCCCACCGGGGCTGGGCCGACCAGCATCGCGCTCCTGCCCCATAGCCACCAGGCCTATGTCAGTGACATGGACGGCAAGACGCTGACCGTCCTGGACCTCGCCCGATAGAACTCACGCGCGCTTCTCAGATGGTGGTCAGGAAAACGCTCGAACCGGAACGCGGCCAGGGCCTCGTTTTGCGTCTCCCCCAGCGCCTCAGCGGCGACCAGCTCGTCGGCGACCCCTCAGGTCGTAGTAATGCCGTGGATGCTTGCGGCAGGAGTTGATCCAGGAGAAGCTTGCGCCGTGCTGACCTTCTTGCGGTCAGCTTCACCGTAATGTGACTAGCTTGAGTATTCCATCATTCATGCCGACCGCCGATCCACCGCAGTACCACAGAAGATCATCACACTCGAGCGAGCACGCGGCAAGGACACTCGAATGGCATCAAAGAACAACAGAACAGATCCGTACAGCACCGGGCCTTTCAGCATGGACGAGCCGACCGAGCGGGACAGATTACTGTCGCTGGAGCGAGCCAAGGACCCAGATACGATCAGAATCCTGGAATCGCTTCCCATCAATGAATCGTCTCGGTGTCTTGAGATTGGCGCCGGTATGGGCTCGATCGCGTACTGGCTGGCCGCTAGGTGCCCGAAGGGATCTGTCGTCGCCGCCGATATCGACACCCGGAACCTAGACCCACGAAGATCGCCAAATCTAAATGTACAGGAGGTCGATATCACGACACACGAATTCGCGCCCTCTTCATTCGATCTTGTTCATGCCCGGGCGGTGCTGTGCCATCTTCCCGCCCGCGAAGACGTGCTCGCTCGCGCCTACCGGTGGATTTCTCCCGGCGGATGGCTGGTTGTGGAGGATGTCTACAGCTTCCCGCTCGGCGCGAGTCCCTACCCGGCCATGAACCGCTATGCCGCTGCCGCCCACCAAGCCGCCGAACAAAGAGGTGGTGACCTGCGGTGGGCCAACAGATTGCCGGCCATCATGGCCCAGCTGGGCTTCGCGCATATCGCGGCGGACGCCAGCCCCCAGCTCGTCGGCTCGGGAGGGCCATCAGACCGGCTCTGGCGGATCAACCTGGAGCAAACCGGCCCGCACATGACCAAAGCCGGAATACTCACCAAGGCCGAGCTGGATGACTGCCTCCGCCTCCTCGATGACCCGCATTTTGTCGACATTCGCCATATCGGAATCGCGGCGTGGGGGCAAAAACCAAACAGGTAAAAACCAGTTGACCGATGACACTCCGACCGCCTCGCCAGCGGCTGCGCTGGCGAGGCGGCCGGCCACCGATATGCTGCGCCGCATGACCCGCCCGGAGCTCTCACGCCGCATCGAGCGCACCGAGGAAGACCTCGTCGCGATCACTGATACGGTGCTAGAGATCAAGGACACCGTAGATCGGCACACTGATACCTTGGCCGATCACGGGCGCATGCTGGCCGACCACGGGCGCATACTGGCCGACCACGGGCGCATGCTGGCCGACCACGGGCGCATACTGGCCGACCACGGACGCGAGCTTCTCGCGATCAGGAAGACCCAGGAACAGCAGGGCGAGATGCTCGCTGAGATCTTGCGCCGTTTAGACGCACGGTGAGCTGGTACGTCAGCACCCCGCTCACGTGCGGCGCCGGATCCGTCCCCAGGGTTTGATGACCGAGAGCGCCATCGCGATCATCAACGCTGCCGGTGACACGATCGGCGGATAGATCAGGTCTCCTATGTTCAGGGACGCGGGCTCGCCCGCGATCCATCGTCTCGCCTGGTGGGCGGACTCGATGACCTGCGGGCGCAATGCGATGAGGACCAGCCCTGTCAAGATCACATTGAGGGCGAGTTTCGCGGCGACCCACCAGTACCGGACCAGGCCCCACTTGCTCCCGAGCCCAAGGATGACCCCAGAGATCAGGCAGACCAGCCCCGTCACCAGCAGCGGCCACACGGCGAACAACTCCAGCGCCTGGTAGCACAGTGCCCTGAGGTTGCCGTCCCCGGTGAGCAGGGCCGTGCCGATGAACACCGCCATGACGAGGTCAATCCCGAGCCACGCACCCGCCGAAGCGATATGCATGATGAGCATGGCACGACGGGTCTTGGTGCCCAGCCGACGAGGCGCCGCTGCGCCGGATGGGGCCGCTGAGCTGAATCTTGTCGCTGGACTGGATGTCGCTGCCTTGGCCATATCGGCACTGTGGCTTACCGGTCAGCCCCCGGTCGTCAGCCGACGGGTGGCTTCGTGCCTACGGCCCCAGGAGTATGGGAATCCTCCCGGGCACCATGTGGTACGGTATTCCGCTGACTCCTGGAAGTCGGGTGATCGCCCACCGGCTCAGGTACAGCGTCGGGTGTGACGAAGTAGACGGGGGTGAGAAGAGCATGACCAGGGACGCGGACGCCTCGTCCGATGCCCGCTCTTGGAGCAGGGCGCGGGCCCGCAACGGGCGCACGTCCTGCGGGCTTCTCACGACCGCCAGCGTCCTGGGTCGGAGTCGTAGCCAGGCGGAAAGACGCTCATCACCGAATCTCAAAGTTCGCTGAACAGACACCTGCGCCCCGCGCGATCGAGCATCTGATCGATCGCGGGATCCCCAGGCTGGTATAGCGACCTGGCGTTGATATCGAATTCGCATCAGAGCCCTCAGGAGACAAACCGAGGCCACCGGCGATTCAAACACGGACAGTGAGCACCGGGCGTTCGACGCCGACCGGATTTCTGCACCATGCGTGTCGGATCAATTACGGACTGTGATCTCATCGTACGAGCACGAGCATCGTTCACCCCCCATAGCGCGACTGGACATCTTTCGGAGGTGGTGTACGTTGCTTTCAGTTTCGTTTCAACGCGTGGTGACCCGGCTGGACGCGCGTTCGCCGATGCAAGTATCGCCACAGCGGCACCACGGGTTACAGCAACACCTGATTTCCGAATGGGGAGGATCTGGTGAATTACGGCCTCGGGATCGATGTTGGCAACACCTTCGTAGCGGCCGCGCTCGCGAGGGGCGCCACCGCCGAGATGGTCAACTTCGGCGATCACGGGGTGGTGATGCCAGCGGCCGTCCAGCTGCGCGGCGATGGCAGCCTGAGCAGTGCGGGAGCCTCCCGCGGGACCAGTCGTCCGGACTGGGTCTGCGGCGAGTTCATGAGCCGACTGGGCGACCCGACACCTGTGACACTCGGTGGCGCGCCCTATACGGTCACTGACTTGGTCGGAACCATCGTGCGCGATGTGATTCAGGACGTCACTGCGGCCCAAGGCGGGCCGCCTGATCACGTCATGCTGACTCACCCCGCGAGCTGGGGCCCGTTCCGCTGCGTGCTGCTCGAGGAAGCGGCACGTCGGGCGGGACTGGGCAAACCATCCATGGTGACCGAGCCCGAAGCCGCCGTAACCGATTACGCCGCAGCCCAGCGATGGAACGACGGCGACACGCTCGCGGTATACGACCTGGGCGGTGACACCTTCAACGCCACAGTTCTGCGCCAGCAATCCGGCAAAGCCCACATTCTCGGCAAACCGGAACGCATCGAGCATCGCGGTGGCAATGACATCGACGATGCGATTCTGTCCCACGTCAACGACACCCTCGATGGGGCGCTGAACAAACTAGACCCGATGCGCCCGCAGAACATCGCCGCACTCGCGGGGGTGCGGCGGCAGTGCACCCGGGCCAAAGAGGCCCTGTCCGCAGATACCGAAACGGCTTTCCGGGTATTGCTGCCCGACCAACGCTTCGACGTGCGTCTCACCCGGTCAGAGCTCGACGACATCGCGCGAGGCACGATCGAGCTCACTATCGACGCACTGTCACGCACCGTGCGCTCAGCCCAGGTCGAGCCCGCGGATCTCAGCGCGATACTGCTGGTGGGCGGATCGTCGCGCATCCCGCTGGTCGCCCGGATGGTCTCTGCGGCGCTGGGACGCCCCGCTGTGGTAGCCACGCATCCCCAGCACGCCGCCGCGCTCGGTGCCGCCACGCTGGCCGCCCGCACGACTCCCCGCACGACTCAACGTAATCGATCCGAAGGCCCAAAGCCCCAGCGCGGAGACGACAAGCGCGAGCGTCACGCTGGCAACGGGACCGCCATCCCCACATTGACGGCGACGAAAGCCACCGGCACCGGGCAACCACCCGAGACGGGACTACGCATACCGGCGCAGCGCACGGCCAGCGCGATCCCGGCGCAACGCACCCCACCGCCAGAAGAAACGGCCCCGGCGGCGCGGCCCGCGCTCGCGACGAGCGCCGCAGGCGCCGATGTGGCACCAGCCCGGACTCCCGCACCGGTGGTGACACCACCCCCCGCGCAGCCTCCGGAGCCCCCTGTCATCCGGCCCCCAGGCGCTCGCCCCGCGGAGGAGACGAGTCGGCCGCCGCTGCGCCGCGCGTTGACCAGCTACGCGGATCGGCCCCGGGTCTTCATCGGCACCGGCCTGGCGGTGACCCTGGCCGGGTCGATCCTGCTCGCCCTCCTCGGCGGTAAGAGCGGCACCCCGGTCTCCGGCCAGTCGGCCGCAGAGCCCCCGGCCGGTTCCGCGACAACGGCGGTGGCGGAGCTCGCGCCGGAGGCCGCGATACCCGCTGTCGCGGCTACCGTCCCGCTCGAGGCGGGTCCCGCCTTTGTCGACGTCTCCCCCAATGGCATGTACGCCTACATCGCCAACGCGGGCTCCCGCTCCATCACCGTGCTGAACACCGCGGATAAGCGGGTGATCGCGACCATCCCGATCGCTACGGGCCCGCCCCGGTTCCTCGCTCCCTCTCCCGATGGCCGCAAGCTATATGTCTCCATCTTCAACGATGAGCGAACAGTCCACGCGATCGATGTGCTCGACACCGGCTCGAACACCGTGATCGCCACGATCCCGCAACTCGCACGCCCCTACCTCCCGGCAATCAGCCCGGACGGCAAACGGCTCTTCGTCCCCAACCACGACATCGCCTCGGTGTCGGTGATCGACACCGCTAGCAACACCGTCACCGCACAGATCGCGGTCCCGCCCAACCCGCACTGGGTGGCTTTCTCCCGTGACGGCAGCCGCGCCTACACAGCCAATCACGAGTCCAACGTGGTCTCGGTGATAGACACGGCCACCCTCGGAGTGCTGTACACCATTCCAGTCGGAACCAGCCCACATGCCGTCGCGGTCAACCCCCGCCGACCTCTCGTGGCCAACGTCAACTTCGACTCGGCTTCTGTCTCGATCATTGACACCACAACCCAGAAGGTCGTCGCGACCGTCCCCGTCGGGCGGAACCCCCAAGACATCGCCTGGGCTCCGGATGGCCGATTCGCCTACACCGTCAACAACGGAAGCGGTAGCGTCTCAGTGATCGACGCGAGCACCAACCGGGTCACCACGACGATCCCTACCGGGCCAGGGCCGACCAGCATCGCGGTGCTACCTGCCAGTAACCAGGCTTACGTCAGCGATCTCGACGGCAACACCCTGACCATCCTGGACCTCGCCCACTGATCTCGCGCTCGAGGACGGGCTACGTGGCTGGTCTGGCTGGCGTGATCGGCGCAGAAGTTTCCTCCACCGCCATCATGACCTCCATACCGTGCGCTGAACTGCGCTGATGCTCGCCGAACGGGCATCTAGATGACGCGATTCCACGGTAGTAGCGAGGTCGGTTGGCCGAGAGTGTCAGTGCCGGATGCTTGGCTAGGGCCGCACTGACCAACCAACGACAGGAGGCTCCCATGCCTACTCGAACCGCTCCCTGGCCCGCTGGCACGCCGTGCTGGGTCGACCTCGCCGTGCCCGACCTCGACGCCGCCAAGGAGTTCTATGCGGCCGTGCTGGGCTGGACTTACCTCGACCTCGGGGAGGAGTTCGGCCGCTATCAGATATGCAAGCGTGACGGTCACTCCGCCGCCGGGATTGGCCCGCAGCAGAGCCCGGAGCAGCCACCGGCGTGGATGACCTATCTCGCCAGCGACGCGGTCGACGAGACTGCCCAGAAGATCACGGAAAACGGCGGGACGATCCTCGCCGGGCCCTTCGACGTCCCCAACGCCGGCCGGATGTGCGTGGCCCTGGACTCCCAGGGCGCCGCGTTCGGGGTGTGGCAGGCCACCGGAAGCATCGGCGCGGAGATCCACAACGAGCCGGGCTCCCTGGTGTGGAACGAGGCCGCCGCA
>DASTBN010000607.1:0-4497 GCA_035712045.1 Pseudonocardiaceae bacterium | reverse complement strand
CCGGCGCGCACTCTTGCCTCCGCCGCGAACGCGCAGGCCTGCGCAAGCTGGTCACGATGCCTTCCAGCCCGATGCTGGAACGCTCGCAACTCGCCCTCGTCGGCGCCGCCGGCGTAGGTGGCGGCTAGGCCGACTCCGCTGTACAAGTCTGGGCGCCGTTCCTCAGGGAACTTCTCGATCATGTCGGCGACCAGCTCGGCGTCGGCACCACCGACGAACCACATGGCCCGCCCGATGCCCTGATCGATCGCCCGGTTCGCGTACGTCCCGCTTGCGTCGGCGGGCCAGGGGAACAGGGCGTCCTGGAACTGCTCGTAGACGTACCGTTGGGTGTGGAAGTAGGCCTGATGGAAGCCGTAGCCGTCGAGCACTAGCCACCGCAGCAGCGGGTCGAGCGTGTCCGCTTTCGGCCATCGCCACTGCGGCAGGCGGGCCATCGCCCAGCCGATGCCGACGTAGACCATATAGATGTGCCCGTTCCCACGCCCGGCCAGGAAGTTCTCGACATGGTTGCGGCCGCCCAGCGGCAGCCCGTCGCGGACCGCGAAGCACATGGCCGCGCCTTCGTAGGCGAAACCGCGGAACCGGATCGGGATCTGCTCCAATCGGATCTCGGCATCAGCCGTGGTCCGTGCTTCGGCGGCGTGGGCGTAGCCGGTGAGGAACATCCGGCCGACCGTCTCTAAGAGGTCCTGGGCGTACGGGTTCTTCTTGTGAAACCCACGGGTGTCCAGCAAGGTGGCCGAGATATTCGGTGTCAGGAGCAGTCGACGCAGCGAACCGAGAAAGGTGGACACGTTTCCTCCAAGTGAGTCCTACCCATGATTGTCGGTCGTTTTTTCCGGTGCATCTTCCGTATTGCTGTGACCGGTTACGCTCAAGGCACCATCGATACCAGAGGTCTCGCTTGGACGCTGTCCGCACGATAGGAGAAGACAGTATCGCCGTGGCTCCCGCAGACTGGCGGTCGGCACATCAAAGTTGTTGATCAGCCCGGCCCGCGGGCTATTCCGATAACCGCCTCCTGTCGTTCACCAGTGATAGGGCTTGATCTGTTGAGGTCGTCACTGCTGTACCGGCGCCCGGTGGTGCGGTTGGTTACTGCGGCCGCCCTGTGAGTTCAAAGGCGATAAGGTATGTACGGTAAGAGGATCGCGATCGTCGGTATTGGCCTTCGCTATCCCGATGCGAGTTCCCTCGCAGAGCTCTGGGAGAACGTGCTCTCCGGTCGCCGTGCCTTCCGGCGGCTCCCGGACGAGCGGATGAGCCGTGCGGACTACTGGTCACCCGATCCCGCAGCGCCGGACCGGTTTTACGCCGACAAGGCGGCCGTGCTCCGGGATTTCGAGTTCAATCGGGTTAAGTACCAGGTCGGTGGCAGCACTTACCGCTCAACCGACCTGACCCACTGGCTCGCCCTCGACGTGGCGGCCAGGGCACTGGCCGACGCGGGCTTCCCTGACGGCACAGGGTTGCCCAAGCAGTCCACCGGCGTCGTGGTGGGCAACAGCCTGACCGGGGAATTCTCCCGGGCGAACATCATGCGGGTGCGCTGGCCGTACGTCCGCCGCACGCTCGCCGCCACGCTGGCGGACCAAGGCTGGAGCGAGGACGAGACTGGCGCGTTGCTGCGGAAGGTGGAGTCCCAGTACAAGGCCCCCTTCCCAGCCTTCGACGCGGACACCCTGGCCGGTGGCCTGGCCAACACCATCGCCGGGCGGATCTGCAACCACTTCGACCTGGGCGGCGGTGGCTACACTGTCGACGGGGCGTGCTCGTCATCTCTGCTCTCGGTCATCACCGCGGTGAAGGCTCTGCTCGACCAGGACCTCGATGTCGCCATCGCTGGCGGGGTCGATCTGTCCATTGACCCGTTCGAGGTCATCGGCTTCGCCAAGACCGGCGCGTTGGCCACCGACGAGATGCGGGTGTACGACCGGGATTCCAACGGGTTCTGGCCCGGTGAAGGCTCAGGTCTGATCGTGCTGATGCGCGAGGACGACGCACTGGCCAAGGGCGGGCGGATCTACGCGTCGATCACCGGGTGGGGGATATCCTCGGACGGCAAAGGCGGCATCACCCGCCCGACAGCTGGCGGGCACCGCCTCGCTCTGGCCCGTGCCTACCGCAGGGCCGGATACGGCGCCGAGACGGTGTCCTACTTCGAGGGCCACGGCACCGGGACCGCCGTCGGTGACGAGACGGAGATCGAGGCGCTGTCCACCGCGCGCCGGGATGCCGACGCGACCGCCCAGCCCGCCGCGCTCAGCACGATCAAGGCGAACATAGGGCACACCAAGGCCGCGGCGGGGGTTGCCGGGTTGATCAAGGCAGCCCTTGCCGTTCACCACCAGGTGATCCCGCCGGGCACCGGCCAGCGCACCCCGCACCCGCTGCTGCTCGGCGATTCCGCAGCGCTGTATGTGCCCCGGGAGGCCGAGCTCTGGCCGGCCGACCGCCAGATCAGGGCCGGTGTGTCCGCGATGGGCTTCGGCGGTATCAACACGCACGTCGCCATCGAGGGCGTCCCGGGCCAGCAACGCCGCACCGAATTGACCGAGCGGACCGTGACGCTGGTCGCTGGTCGCCAGGACGCCGAGCTGCTGCTACTCGATGCGAGCGATACGACCGAGCTGCGGGACCTGGTCGCGCAACTGGTGCGGCTGGTGCCCAAGCTCGCCATCGCCGAGCTGGCGGATCTCGCCGGCACGCTCGTCATGCGGCTGTCCGGGCACCGACTCCGCGCCGCGGTGGTGGTGAGCTTCCCGGAGGACGCCGAGCGTAAACTGACCCGGCTGCTGGCCGCCCTCGACGCGGATGAAGACAGTCTGTTCTGCCCGAGCGAGGGAGTCTTCCTCGATCACCGGTCCGTCCGGCCGAAGCTAGCATACCTTTTCCCGGGCCAGGGCTTGGGCCGGGTGGCGGGTGGGGCGATGCGTCGCAGGTTCGCCATGGCCGATGATGTGTTCCGGGCTGCGAAGCTGCCCACCGACGGCGACCAGGTGGCGACCGAGGTCGCCCAGCCGCGGATTGTCACCGGCTCGCTAGCCGGCCTGCGTGTCCTGCACAGCCTCGGCATCGAGGCGGACATCGCCGTCGGGCACAGCCTCGGCGAGCTGACCGCGCTCGCCTGGGGCGGCGCGATGGGCGGCCGGCAACTACAACGGCTGGCGAAGATCCGTGGCCAGGTGATGGCCACAGCCAGTCGTCAAGAGGGAGCGATGGCCGGCCTGGCGACCGGTCCCGAGCAGGCGAATCAGCTCATCGCTGGCGTGAGCGTGGTCATCGCAGGGTACAACGGCCCGAAACAGACCGTGATTTCCGGCGCGGCCATCGACGTCGACCGGGTGTGCGCCGCGGCGAGGGCCCAGGGCGTGACGGCGACCCGGATCAACGTCTCGCACGCCTTCCATTCCCCACTGGTGAAGCCGGCCGCGGACGCGATGACCGAGCGGCTGGCCGAGTTCACTTTCGCACGGCTAAGCCGTCCGGTGGTATCCACGGTCACCGGGGACGTACTCGACCCGGACACTGATCTGCGCGGCCTGTTGCGCGAGCAGGTGCTGCGCCCGGTGCGCTTCCACGACGCTGCCACCCAGGCCGCGACCGACGCCGACCTCATGCTCGAGGTCGGCCCTGGCCGGGTGCTGACCGGCCTGGTAGAGCAGATCTCGCCCGGCACGCCGGTACTGTCCCTGGACACCAACAGCGCCTCGCTAACCCCGTTGCTGACCGCGGTGGGCGCCGCGTTCGCGCTCGGCGCATCGCTGGATGCCACGATGCTGTTCACCGACCGGCTCATCCGGCCGCTGCCGCTGGACGGTGAGATGACCTTTCTCGCCAGCCCGTGCGAAGCGGCACCCGCCATCAACGCCGCGCTGGTGTCATCCCTGTCCCCAGACGGCGACGGTAACTCCGCGGCCGCCGGGGACGCGAGCGCCAGCGTCCCGGCCGTGGCGGCAGCCGGTGATCCGGACACCACACTGGGATTGCTCCGCAAACTCACCGCCGAGCGCGTCGAGCTGCCGCTGGATACCGTGCACGCGCAGACTCACCCGCTGGACGACCTGCACCTGAGTTCCATCGCGGTCGGCCAGATCGTCAACGACGTCACCCGGATACTGGGCAGGCCCGCGCTCGCGGCCACCACGAGTTTCGCCACCGTCTCGCTCGGCGAGCTGGCGGGCATGATCGACGAGCTATCCGAGACCACGCTGGATGGCGACGTTCAGCCCGGCGAGGTACCCGGCGTGGCCGCCTGGGTGCGGCCGTTCGCGGTCGAGTACGTCGAGGGCCCCCGGCCGGTGGTGGAGGCGGGCACCGGACCGGCGGGTGCGTGGTCGGTTTACGCACCCGCCGGCCACCCGCTGGCCGAGCCGTTGCGCGCGGCGCTCGCCGAGGCGGGCATTGGCGACGGCGTGCTGCTCTGTTTGCCGGACAGCGGCGAGGAGCACGTGGAGCTGTTCCTCGCGGCCGGGCAAGCCGCCGTATCAGCAG
>DASTBN010000606.1:0-3990 GCA_035712045.1 Pseudonocardiaceae bacterium | reverse complement strand
GCGGCCGGGTACTGGCGTTCATTCCTCTATTCGTAGCCAACGCGGCGTTCTGGTCGCTGTTTCAGCAGCAGTTCACCGTGGTGGAGATCTACGCCGACAAGCGGGCCGATCGGAATCTCTTCGGCTGGGACATGCCCACGGAATGGATCACCACGCTCAACCCTGTGTTCATCATCCTGCTGGCTCCGGTGTTCGCGGCGCTGTGGATCTCACTCGGGCCGCGCCAGCCCTCGACCCCGATCAAGTTCGCGCTCGCAAACATCAGCATTGGGCTGGCTTTTCTGCTGTTCCTGCCCTGGGCCGGCGGCAGCGGCCCGAGCACTCCGCTGGCCGCTCTCGCCGCCATCCTGTTCGTCTTCACCATCGGTGAGCTTCTGATCTCCCCGGTCGGGTTGTCGCTAGCCACCAAGATCTCACCGAAGGTGTTCCGCAGCCAGACGGTGGCCTTGTACTTCCTGTCCGTGGCCATCGGTACCGCGTTATCCGGATCTCTCGCCGGTTTCTACAGCCCGCAGCACGAGGCACCCTACTTCAGCGCCATCGGCGTGGTGGCTATCGTCGCCGGGCTGGTCGTCGCCGGGTTCAGTGCGGTGATCGGCCGCCTCATGGCCGGAGTCCGCTGACCCATCCGGCCAGGGCCCGCGGCACCGCTGCGGGCTTCACTCGTTGAGAAAGGTACGTAGCGGGCGCGAGCAGCGCTCTTCACCGGTACAACGCCCCCGATGGCCGCTGGGCGTTGACATCAGAACACGCAATAAATAGCCCCCACGATGGGTACAGAAACACGCCGCCGGGTCCTCTCAAGGCCGCGAGCACCGGCCGCGAGATAAGGAGGACCCGATGACTGGACCACACATAGCGGTCGCCCAGGAAGTCGACCGGTACGCCATGGACCGGATGGCTGCCACCGCCGCCGCGAAGGCCAAGCGGCTGTGGCCAGGAGTGATCGGCGAGGTGCTCGCGGATGAGATCATGACGGTGCTGGATCTGCCGTCGTGGCTGCGTGGCCAGACCCGCACCCTGCGGCTCGCTGAGGCGATCCTCGACATCCCGGAGGTCGCCACGATGCCCTCCGCGTCACCGGCCGGTCCCTCGCTCCGATCCGCCTAGCTGACCCGCCGCCAGCCCGGGGCGGGCTGGGTGGTGAGCTGGGCGGCATGCCGCCGACGAATCAGCCGGGCCGGGCGCGGGTGGCGTGGTCCGAACGCTCGCTGGCGCACGCGTCGGGGTCGATGGCGCTGGCCACGGTGATCAGCCGGTTGACCGGGCTGGCAGCGAAGCTGCTGCTGGCGGCGGCGCTGGGGTTCGGGCTGCTCAACGACTCGTACAACATCGCCAACGAGTTGCCGAACATGGTGTACGAGCTGCTGGCGGGCGGGGTGCTCTCCAGCGCGGCGATCCCGGTCCTGGTGCGCGCTCAGCGCGGCGATCCCGACGGCGGGGAGGGCTACGCGCAGCGGCTGCTCACCATGGGCACGGTGGCTCTGGTGATCGGCACCGCCGGGGCGGTCGCCGCGGCGCCGTGGCTGGTCCGGCTGTCGGTGACCGAGGGCCCGCACGCCAGTCCCGCGCTGGCCACCGCGTTCGCCTACCTGCTGCTGCCGGAGATCCTGTTCTACGGGCTGGCCGCGCTGATCGGCGCGATCCTCAACAGCCGCGACGTGTTCGGCCCCCCGGCATGGGCACCGGTGGCGAACAACCTGGTACTCATCGTGGTGATCACCGCGTACATGATCACCCCGGGGCGGATCAGCCTGCGGCCAGAGCTCATGGGAGAGCCCAAGCTCTGGGTGCTCGGAGTAGGCACCACGCTGGGTATCGTCGTGCAGGCGGCGGTGCTGGTGCCGGCGCTGCGCCGGTCAGGGTTCCGGTGGCGCTGGCAGTGGGGCTGGGATCCGCGTCTGTCCGCGTTCGGCGGAATGGCCGGCTGGGTGTTTCTGTACGTGCTGGCCGGTCAGATCGGGCTGGTCGTCACTTACCGGATCGCCTCCGGCACCGCTGATGGTGGCGTGGCGACGTACGCGTACGCCTGGATGCTGCTGATCGTGCCCTACGGCGTGCTGGGCAACTCCGTGCTGACCGCGCTGATGCCTCGGATCAGCCGGGCCAGCGCCGATGGCGATCTCCGCGCGGTGGTGGCCGACCTGTCCCTGGGCATCCGGATCTCGGCGCTGCTACTGCTGCCGGTCTCGGCCCTGTTCACGGTGGCCGGTGGGCAGATCGCCACCGTGTTGTTCTCCTACGGCCACTCCGATCTCGCTCAGGCGGGCCGTCTCGGCCTCGCCCTGGCCGCCTCGGCCTTCGGCCTGCTGGCCTACGCCATGATCCTGCTGCAGCTGCGCGTGTTCTACGCCCTGGATGACGCCCGTACCCCCACGGTGCTGATGGCATTGATGATTGCCGGGAAGATCGGGCTGTCGATGCTGGCGCCGGTGCTGCTCAGCCCCGAACGGGTCGTCGTCGGGCTCGCGGCGGCCAACTCCGCGTCGTTCGTGATCGGTGCCATCGCGGGCCACGTGTGGCTACGGCAACGCCTCGGCCGACTGCAGACCCTCCGGGTCGCGGAGGCGGTGGCGCGTATCGCCCTCGCCTCCGCAGTCGCCGCCGTGGCCGGTCTCGCCGTCGTCGCCCTGATCCGGATGGCCCTGCCCCACGCGCCGCCACCGCTACGCGCCGCCGTCGAGCTCGCAGCTGGCTCCGTCCTAGGCTGCGCCGTCCTGCTCGTCACTCTGCGTGTGCTGAGGGTCAGCGAACTTCAGGTCGTTCTGACCCGTGCCGTCAGCCTGCTTCGCCGCTGAGCGCTTGAGACACCTCACGATCCGGGTCGGCGCGATGCGCACCACGCATTCGCAACGGGCATGAGCATCGTCACGCTTGCCTATCTCTGGATGGGTGTGGCGTGCGGCAGATTGACGGCCAGGGTGCCGAAATGGCATTGGGTTGCCCACGCCTGCCTGTTGCCGATGACATAGAGGCGACGTTTAGCGCGGCTGACGGCGACATTGAGAAGGTTGGGCTTGCTCGCCGCCCACCGGCGGGCGCCGGGGCGGTCGGGGGCACTGCCCAGGACGAGTACGACGATGTCGGCCTGTTTTCCCTGCGCGGTGTGGATGGTGCCGGCCACCAGGCCCGGATACTGCCGGGCCGTGCCGCTGATCTGACGGGCGACGTCCCGGAACGGGCTGATCACCATCACTTCGGACATGTCGAACTTGAGCTCAGCGAGTGTGTTGAGGATACGGTTGAGCTCCTGGCCCTCATCGGGGATCCAGTGGCCTTGGGATCCGCTGCTGGCCACATCGATCCACTTGGACGGCGGGAGCGTCGGGTAGGCCGCGTCGAACCGCTCGCGGGGGCCCTTGCCAGTGCCGTCAATCATGAGACCCTCGTAGGCGATGGTGTTGACGATGCCGAACATGGGCTGGTCGCAGCGCCGGTGCACGGTTAGCGGGACACCTACCCAGGTCTTGTCGTCGCCGCTGCCCAGCCAGGTGCCCAGCGGGGTGAGGCGGTCGGCGAGGCGCTGAACGGAGGTGCGGCTAGACGACCACTGCTCGTCGATGCCGAGCTCGTTGCGAATCGCCTGCTCGGCGCGGAATGGCAGGGTGGTGACCGGTTCCAGCTGCAATGGGTCGCCGACGACCACGGCACGCTTGGCCCGCCACAGCGCCCCGACGGCGTTTTGCGGTGTCGCCTGCCCCGCTTCGTCGATGAGAAGCCAGCCGAGCGCTTCCTTGCCGAGATGGCCAAACAGCCGGGCGTAGGAGGCGAACGTCGTTGAGACCACCGGCACCACGAAGAACAGGCTCTGCCAGGCGGCGAGTGCCGCCCCCTCGGGAAGATCGCTCGGCACCTCGCCGCCGATCACGTCCATGGCGGCCTGCAAGTTGCGGCGCATCTCGGTGGGAGTGTGCCGCAGGAAGGCCTTGTGCAGTTTCAGCGCCGCGAGGAACAGCTCGCTACGGGCGAGGTTCCATTCCTTGTCAGTCC
>DASTBN010000605.1:0-8196 GCA_035712045.1 Pseudonocardiaceae bacterium | reverse complement strand
GTGCGCGCCGGTGATCCATCACCCGATGGGTCCGGCACCCTGGTCGCCGCCCGGGGTATCGAGATCGGGCACATCTTCCAGCTCGGCCGCAAGTACACCAACGCCTTCGCGCTGGACGCGCTGGGGCCCGACGCCAAACCCATCCGGATCACCATGGGGAGCTATGGAATCGGGGTCTCCCGGCTGGTCGGCGTCATCGCCGAGCAGAGTCACGATCAGCGGGGGCTGGTCTGGCCCCGCGAGGTCGCCCCAGCGGATGTGCACGTCGTTATCGCGGGCAAAGACGACGCGGTGCGCGCTGCGGGCGAGCAGTTGGCCTCAGAACTGGATTCTTCCGGATTGCGGGTGATCCTGGATGATCGCGTGGCCACCCCGGGCGTGAAGTTCGCCGACGCCGAGCTGATCGGTGTACCGACCATCCTGGTGGTCGGGCGCGGCCTAGCCTCAGGCGTCGTGGAGGTTAAGGACCGAGCCACGGGGGAGCGGACTGAGGTGCCCGTGGACAGCGCGGTGGCCCACCTGCAGGAACTGTGCCGCAAGTAGCCCCAGCTGCGGCTTCCAGGGATCCTTCCGTCACGGCGCTCCAGGGAAGGGCACAGTCAGCGGAGCGATCCCGGTGCTCGCCCGCCAGCGGGCGGCCCGCACGGCTGCGGCGGTCAGCGCCTCCAGCGCCGCCCCGCGCAGATCAGGATCGGCCTGGCTGCGTTCCACCACCGAACGCCAGGCGGCGGCCGCGTCGTTCTCCGCGGCGATCACCAGCTGAATCGCTGACGGGGCGTCGGTGACTGGGTGCGGGGTAAGGTAACCGGGTTCGGGCGGCACCGGCGGCGCTCCCGCGTCGATCAGCATCCGCTCAGTGGCGTTGCGCCGGGCCTGATGCGCGGTCGCTCCCTCTTCAAGCCGACCGCTCAGCGAGGCCGACACGAATGCCCCGGCCACCCCATAGACCCACAGCGCCGCGTGTTCCGCCGCCAGCGCGTTCTGCAGCGCCCCCACCGGCACCCGCCCGCCACCCGCGCCCCCGGTACTGGGCAACCCGTTGGACGGTACCTCGTGGGGGGACGGGGGGCTCATGAGAGGAGGGCGGCGTGGGCGGCGCAGCAGGCCGATACGGATGCCAGGAGGGCGGCGCGGTAGCCGGGCAGTGTCACCACAAGTGCGGCCGCTTCGTCCCGGGCCGCGCGCATCGCCTGGGTTAGCGCTGACCGGGCGCTGGCGGGGTCGGAGCTGACGGGTGGGGGTATCGCCGGTGCGGCAGCTGGTGTGGCGGCGGTGCTGGGAACGGGGGCGGGGTGAATCCGGTGCAGTTCGGCGCGCAGCGCTGTGGCATGTGCCCGGCGGTCGGCTGCGAATGCGGTGGCCGCCGGAGCCAGCGCCGAGTGTGCCGCCGCCACCGCGTTCGCCAGCGCGGCATCACCTTCCGCGCGCCCGGCGGGTGATTCCAGTGGATCGGGCTCTTCAGGGGTCGGCGTTCCGCATCCAGTTAGCGCCGCTGGGCTGGTGAGAAGCAGCACGGCCGCGCCCGCCCCAGCGGCCAGCGCGCGGCGGCGGCTGGGGCAGGCGGGTGGCATGGTCAGCCATCTTGCCAGGCCCCGGAATTCCGCTGGTTCCCAGGAGTGATCCACTCCACGCGGATCGTTCTCACTACGCGATACTCTTGGTGATCCCGACTTCCGGCGCGCAGCGTCGGCTCGTAAGCACTTCGCCACCCAGGAGGCCACGGTGAGCGCGCAACCCGCGAATCCCGACCCCGTCATCGAGACGGCGGTCCGCGACGCGGTGGCCCGCACCGGGTTCGACCTGGAGAACCTGGAAGAGGTGCGTGCGGGTCAGCGCAGGCTGATCCGGGTGATCATCGATTCGGATGACGGTGTGGGACTGGATGACATCGCCTCGGTGAGCCGGGAGGTGTCTTTGGCGCTGGATCAGCACGACGCGCTGGTCACCGGCCCGTACCACCTTGAGGTGACGTCACCCGGCGTGGACCGGCCTCTCACCCAGCCACGGCATTGGCGGCGCAACCGGCGACGGCTGGTCCGTACCGCCCTGATCGCCGGCGGTGAGCTGGTCGGCCGGATCGGAGACTGCGACGAGGAGGGCGTCACGCTGCTGGCCTCGGGAGCTCTCCGCCGAGTGCTGTACACCGAGCTGCGCCGGGCGGTGGTGGAAGTGGAATTCCGCCCGCCACCCGCGGCTGAGCTCGCGGCACTCGACGGCGAGCGAGGGCATGATTGGGAGGAACGGTGAACGTCGACATCGCCGCGTTGCGCGCCATAGAGCGGGACAAGGATGTCTCTTTCGAGACGGTGCTCGAGGCCATCGAGACGGCGCTGCTCACCGCCTACAAGCACACCGACGGCCACCAGCCGAACGCCCGTATCGACATCGACCGGAAGACCGGCCTGGTCCGGGTGCTGGCGCAGGAGCTCGACGACGTCGGCAACGTCCTCCAGGAGTGGGACGACACCCCCGAGGGGTTCGGCCGGATCGCGGCCACCACAGCTCGTCAGGTCATTCTGCAGCGCCTGCGCGACGCCGAGCACGAGCGCACCTTCGGCGAGTTCTCCGCCAAGGAAGGTGAGATCGTGGCGGGCGTCGTGCAACGCGACGCCAGGGCCAACGCGCGGGGGGTCGTCGTGGTGCAGATCGGGGAAACCGAGGGTGCCATCCCCCCGGTGGAGCAGGCGCCGAGGGAGACTTACCGGCACGGTGAGAGGATCAAGTGCTATGTGGTGGGGGTGTCGCGAGGGCTGCGCGGCCCGCAGATCACGCTGTCCCGCACCCATCCCAACCTGGTCCGCCGCCTGTTCGCGCTGGAGGTTCCCGAGATCGCCGACGGCACTGTGGAGATTCCCGCAGTGGCCAGGGAGGCGGGGCATCGCTCCAAGATCGCTGTCCGGTCGACTGTCCCGGGAGTCAACGCCAAAGGGGCCTGCATCGGGCCGATGGGCCAGCGGGTGCGCAATGTGATGAGCGAACTGGGCGGCGAGAAGATCGACATCATCGACTACTCCGACGACCCCGCCACGTTCGTGGGTAACGCACTGTCCCCGTCGAAGGTCGTGTCCGTGCAGGTGATCGACGCCCGGGCCAAGACAGCACGGGTGGTGGTTCCCGATTTCCAGCTGTCCCTGGCGATTGGCAAGGAGGGGCAGAACGCCAGGCTGGCGGCGCGGCTGACCGGCTGGAAGATCGATATCCGCAGCGACGCGGATCCGGTGGTGAACCCGCCAGCGCGCTCCCCGCACACCGAGGTGCCGGTGACCAATGCCGGTTCTCCGCCCGCCGCACCGACGCGCTAGAATCATGAGGGCCGACCGTCGGGGGACGGTCCATGCCTGCCCGGACGAGGTTCGGCACCGCCGTGAGCGGTCAGCCGAGCCAATCCGGACGTGCGTGGGTTGCCGAACCAGGGCGGCGGCTTCCGGATTGCTGCGTGTGGTGGCGGTGGATGGGGCTGTGGTCCCAGACCCGCGGCGTCGGCATCCCGGTCGGGGCGCCTGGCTGCACCCCGATACCGGATGTCTGCGCCTGGCCGAGCGGCGCCGGGCGTTCTCGCGGGCTTTGCGCCTCGCGGGGGAGCTCGACACCGCTGCGGTTCACGAATACCTCACGTGAGGCAGTCCGGAGAAGCCGCGAGGTCCCCGGTCCGCCGGGGACATACCCGCCCGGGACCGTCCCGGTGCGTGGTCAACACGAAAGAGCAGGCGATTCCGAAATGTACCCGCAGTCATGAAACTCTGACAGCGATGGACATGCATTAGTAACGGAGTCGAGCGGGATTGCCGCCGGCTCCACCAGTGAGGAGAGCAGTGGCAGGCAAGGCCCGCGTGCACGAGCTCGCGAAAGAGCTCGGTGTCACTAGTAAAGATGTGCTCAAGAAACTCGCCGACCTCGGTGAGTATGTGAAGTCTGCCTCCTCGACGGTGGAGGCACCGGTCGCCCGCAAGCTTCGCGACTCATTTCCCTCAGGAGCCAGCAGGCCCTCTGGCGCCAACGGTGCTAGCGGCCGGGCGAACTATGGCGGTGGTGCCCGCCCGAGCGTTGGCCCCGTTACCGCTAAGCCTGGACCAGCTCCCTCACCACCCCGCTTGCCCGGGCCCTCGCCGGAGGGCGGCGCCCGCAGGACCGCCCCGGGAGGATCACCACTGGGGATTCCGCCGCGTCCCGCGCCGATGGAGCGACGGGGCGCCCCGGACCGCCCAGTCCCCGCTGAGCCTCCCGCCCGCCCGGCTGAGCCCACCCCGCCCCCGGCCGCCGCGCCGCAGGCTCCGGCCGCGGATCACCGGGTGGCGGCACCACGGCCCCCGGCGGAACCGCGCCCCGGCCCGCGACCCGAGGAAGGCGGGGCTCCTCGTCCCCGGCCACCAAAGCCCGGCCCCCGCTCACCCCGGGTCGGGAACAACCCATTTGGCGTGGGCAGCTCCGGCCCGCCATCGCGGGCATCGGGTCCCCGGCCCGCCCCACCGGCGAGCCCTGCGGGACCGGGCAACATGCCGCCGAGGCCTGGCGGAAGCGGCGGGAGTAACCGTCCAAGCAGTGGCCGCCCCGGCTCGCCAGGCGGGGGCGGGTCACGGCCGAATCCCGGCATGATGCCGCCGCGGCCACCGGGCCCTGGCGGGGGATCAACCCGTCCGAGCCGCGCCGGCGGACCCTCTGAGGGTGGGCGTGGCGCACCCGGCCCGGGTGGCGGGGGCCGCGGCGGGCCCGGAGGCGGACCCGGTAACCGCAGCGGCGGAGGCGGATTCCGCAGCGGGGCTCCCGGCGGTTCTGCGGGCGCGGGTGCCCCGGCCGGCGGCGGATTCCGTGGCAGTCCGGCGCGTCCCGGTAGCGGCGGCGGGGCGAGCGGCGGCGGCCGTGGCCGGGGGGGCGCGGCCGGTGCTTTCGGCCGACCTGGTGGCCCGGCGCGCAAGGGCCGCAAGTCCAAGCGGCAGAAGCGCCAGGAATTCGACAACATGCAGGCCCCCTCGGTCGGCGGCGTCCGGCTGCCGCGCGGTACCGGCGAGACCGTCCGGCTGCGGCGCGGCTCCTCACTCACCGACTTCGCCGAGAAGATCGACGCCAATCCGGCCGCGCTGGTGCAGGCCTTGTTCCACCTGGGCGAGATGGTGACGGCCACCCAGTCGGTATCCGACGATGTGCTCGAGCTGCTCGGCCAGGAGATGAACTACCGCATCCAGGTCGTCAGCCCCGAGGACGAGGACCGCGAGCTGCTGGAGTCCTTCGACCTGTCCTACGGCGAGGACTCCGGGGGCGAGGACGACCTCGTGACCCGACCGCCGGTGGTCACCGTGATGGGCCATGTCGACCATGGCAAGACCCGCCTGCTTGACACCATCCGCAAGGCCAACGTGATGGGCGGTGAGGCTGGCGGGATCACCCAGCACATCGGTGCTTACCAGGTCGTCACCGAGCTGGAGGGCGAGGACCGGCCGATCACCTTCATCGACACGCCGGGTCACGAGGCGTTCACGGCCATGCGTGCCCGTGGCGCGCGCTCCACCGACATCGCGGTTCTGGTGGTCGCCGCGGACGATGGCGTGATGCCGCAAACGGTGGAAGCGATCAACCACGCGCAGGCGGCCAACGTGCCCGTCGTGGTCGCGGTGAACAAGATCGACAAACTGGGCGCGGACCCGGTCCGGATCCGCGGCCAGCTCACCGAGTACGGGCTGGTGCCCGAGGAGTACGGCGGCGACACCATGTTTGTCGACATCTCCGCCAAGGAAGGCACCAACATCGACTCCTTGCTGGAGGCGATCCTGCTCACCGCGGACGCCTCGCTGGATCTGCGGGCCAACCCGGAGATGGAAGCCCAGGGGGTCGCGATCGAGGCTCATCTGGACCGTGGCCGCGGTCCGGTGGCCACGGTGCTCGTGCAGCGCGGCACGCTGCGGGTCGGCGACTCCGTGGTCGCTGGTGATGCCTACGGCCGGGTCCGCCGGATGGTCGACGAGCACGGCGAGGACGTCACGGAGGCGCTGCCCTCCCGGCCGGTCCAGGTCATCGGGTTCACCTCGGTGCCGGGCGCGGGCGACAATTTCCTCGTCGTCGATGAGGACCGCATCGCCCGCCAGATCGCCGACCGCCGACGTACCCGGGAACGCAACGCCGATCTCGCCTCCCGCCGCCGCCGGGTCAGCCTGGAGGATCTGGACCAGGCGCTCAAGGAGACCAGCGAGCTCAACCTGATCCTCAAAGGTGACAACTCCGGCACCGTCGAGGCCCTGGAGGACGCACTGCTGAAGATCGACGTTGGCGATGAGGTGGAGCTGCGGGTCATCTCCCGGGGTGTGGGTGCCATCACCGAGAGCGATATCAACCTCGCCATCGCGGACAACACCATCGTGCTCGGGTTCAACGTCCGGGCCGATGGCAAGGCCACCGCGCTGGCCAACCGCGAGGGCGTGGAGATCCGCTACTACTCGGTGATCTACCAGGCGATCGAGGACATCGAGCAGGCCCTCAAGGGCATGCTCAAGCCCATCTACGAGGAGGTGTCGCTCGGCCGCGCCGAGGTTCGCGAGGTGTTCCGGTCCTCCAAGGTCGGCACCATCGCCGGCTGCATGGTCACCTCAGGCGAGATCAAGCGTAACGCCAAGGCCCGGCTGCTCCGGGATAACGTGGTCGTCCGCGAAGATCTTACGGTGTCCTCACTGCGCCGATTCAAGGATGACGCATCATCAGTCCGCGAAGGCTTCGAGTGCGGCCTCACCCTCTCGTCGTACCAGGATCTCCAGATCGGCGACGAGATCGAAACCTACGAGCTGCGGGAGAAACCCCGGACTTGAGGCGGCCGCTAACAACTACCAGCCACGGTGGTGAGCCGGTGTACGTCGGTGCGATGGAGCTGGACGTCCTGTTCGGGGACGTCCAGTCGCTGAAGCAGAAGCGATCCCTGGTCCGGCCGGTGATCGCCGAGCTGCGGCGGCGCTTCGAGGTTTCCGCGGCCGAGGCGGGGCATCTGGATCTGCACCGCCGGTCACTGATCGGAGTGGCTGTGGTCGCTCCGGACGGTGCTCACGTCCGGGACGTGCTGGACGCTTGTGAGCGGCTGGTGGCCGGGCGGCCAGAGCTGGAGCTGCTGGCCGCCCGGCAGCGGCTGCTGGGCCCTGAGGACGACTAGGAGGATCGCCGCGATGGCCGACCCCGCACGTGCCCGCCGGCTCGCCAGACGGATCGCCCAGGTCGTCGCCTCGGGTCTAGAGCACGAGGTCAAGGATCCCCGGCTCACGAGGGTGACGATCACGGACGCCAAGGTCACCGGGGATCTCCGGGACGCGACGATCTACTACACCGTGCTCGGCGAGACTCTCGACTCGCCACCGGACACCGCGGCGGCAGCCGTCGCGCTGGCCAGCGCCACCGGCGTGCTGAGATCCCTCGTTGGCCGCGCGACCGGGATCCGCTACACGCCAACCCTGACTTTCCGCTGTGACGATCTCCCAGACGGAGCGCGCCGCATCGAGGAGCTGCTGGCCCAGGCACATGACGCCGACGCCGAGGTCGCCCGCATCGCGGCCGCCGCCTCGCCCGCCGGTGAGGAGGACCCCTACCGCAGCCGGGAATGAGCGGCGCGGCAGGAATCCAGCCAGGCTCGGGTGGCGCTGTCCTTGATCACGGCGAGTAGCGTGGGGCCGCTGCCGTAGAGTCACCTACCGTGTCCATCGCAACTTCGGGGAGCTGCCATGAGTACCGGCTCTGACCTCTCCACCGGTTACCGGCCGGTGCTCTCGGCCCTCATCGAGCGCACAGTAGGCCCCCAGGCCGCCGAGATCGACCGCACCGGTGCTTTCCCCCGTGAGGCGGTGCGAGCCCTCGGGGACTACGGGTTACTCGGCTTGATTAGCGCACCCCAGGTTGGCGGTGGCGGTGAGCCACTCGCCGCGGCCGCGCACGTCATCGAGGCACTGGCCGCCAGGTGCCCCTCAACGGCGCTGGTTGTGCTGATGCATTACGCGGCCGTCCCGGTGATCGAAGCGCACGGACCGCAGGACATCCGCCGCGCGATCGCCCGGGGGGACCATCTGAGCAGCCTGGCCTTCTCCGAGACCGGGTCCCGCAGCCACTTCTGGGCGCCGCTAGGCACAGCGAAAGTCCTCGACGACAAGACCGTCCAGCTCGACGCCCGCAAGAGCTGGGTCACCTCGGCTGGTCACGCGAACAGCTACGTGTGGTCGAGCCGCCCGCTCGCCG
>DASTBN010000604.1:0-3721 GCA_035712045.1 Pseudonocardiaceae bacterium | reverse complement strand
GGGGCCGTTTTCGTGTTCACCACGGACGACCGCTCAGTCGTCGAAGACTTCGTCGCTCAGGATCCGTATGTGCGGAACGGATTGGTGACGTCCTGGCGGATCCGCTCCTGGAATGTCGCCATCCGCTAATCGCAGCCAGGGCGCCGTGATCCCTCACCGTTACCAGGCCCGATGCCAGTGGCGGGGCTCGACCGCAGCGGGGTATGAGTCCTATGACCGGGCGCACCTGGGTACGGTTCCGCCATCGCTGAGCGAGATCGAGCTCAGCGCCGACCCCGCGTTCCGGGGTGAGGCGGGGCGGTGCAATCCCGAGCAGTTGGTCGTGCTGGCGGCGGCGTCGTGTCAGTTGCTGTCTTTCCTGGCCGTGGCCGCCCGCGCGCGGATCGATGTGCGCGGCTATGACGATGACGCCGAGGGCGTGATGCCCGAGGACGCCACGCCGGTCCGGCTCACCGCGATCCGGCTGCGCCCAGTGATCACCGTCGGGCCGGGGCCCAGCCGCGAGCGCCTGGCCCACCTGGTCGAGGTGGCGCATCGCGAGTGCTACATCGCCAACAGCCTCACCTGCGAGATCACCGTCGAGCCGAGCTTCCGGGTGCTGGATTACGCCTTCGGGGATAACGACATCGCGCAGCGGCGGCTCACCCTGCTCGCCGAGGTGTTCGACCCCAGCTCACGCTCGTTCCTCGCCGAGCACGCGCCGCGCCCGGCCCGCGTCGCCCTCGATCTCGGGTGCGGGCCTGGCGCGACCACCCAGCTGGTCGCCGAGGCCACCGGGGCGGAGCGCACGATCGGGCTGGATTCCTCAGCCTCGTTCGTCGCCGTCGCGCGGGCTGGGCGCGCCCGCGCCGGGATCGAGTTCGCTGAGCACGATGTCACACGCGTACCATTCCCCGCCGGGGCTGCCGCCGCAGACGTCATCTTCGCCCGGTTCCTGCTCGCGCACCTGCCCGGCTTGACCGGCGCGCTGTCCGCCTGGCTGGCGCAGCTGAACCCGCGCGGGGTCCTCGTTGTCGAGGAAATCGAAACCATCGAGACCAGCAACCAGGACTTCCGCGACTACCTCGCCCTGGCCGGCAGGCTGGTCGCTGCCCGGGGCGCGACGCTGGGTCCCGGCGCCATCCTGGCCGGGCTCGCCGCGTCCGCATCGGCGCGGGTGCTGGCCAGCCGGGTCCGCGAGGTGAGTGTCCCCGCCGATCGCGCCGCCGAGCTGTTCGCCCTCAACCTCTCCGTCTTCCGATCCGACCCCGTCATCGACGAGCAGACGCACACCCTGGACCACCTGGCCACGCGCCTGGCGGAGCTCCGCCAGGCCGACACAGACGAGCACGTCACCTGGCGGCTACGGCAGCTGGCCGTTGCGCCCTAGGCGCTGGTCAGCCATAGCGTCAGCTGGTCGGTGATCTCGCTGAGGGTGTCGTCGGTGGCTGTGCTGATCAGCCGCCCGAACCGTTGGGTCGAGACTGTTCGCACCGCTTCGCACATGGCCCAGCTGGGCCGGGCGAGACCGCCATCGTCAGCCACGGAGATGTGGTGAGGGAATCCGCGCTCGCGGGTGGTCAGCGGTACAACGATCGCCTGCCGGATCGGCATCTTGTTGAATCGGTCGCTGGATATCACCACGCAGGGACGGGTGCCGCGCTGTTCGTTGGCCACCGTGGGGTCCAGGACTACTGACCAGATTTCGCCCCGGCCCACGTTCACTGGTTGTACTCCGGCCACTCCTCGGCGGCTGCGGTATCGGGTTCGCCGGCTGTCACCTCGGCCAGCTCGTCAAGGTAGTCCTGCCATCCAGCCGGGTCGTCGCGCTGGAATCGCCGGTAGGCGGCCTCGATCTCGGCCCAGCGCTGATCCGCCTCGAGGCGGCGGGATTCGGCGTCCAGGAGCGCACCCATCGTGATGCCGCGCGCTCTGGCGATGCGCGCGAGCCGATCACGCACCGCGCCATCGACCTTAATCGTGGTGACTGACATACCAAGAAGTATACCAATCACGGATACAATCTGAACGAACCTCGCTGTGCGAGGCAGCCAGGCCCAGACATCATGCGTACGGTTGGTGGCATGGACACCGGGTTCCTGGCAGAGATCACGTCGGAGACGCAGCTGCGAGAAATCATCAGCGAGCCGCTCCCCTACGTCGCTAACAAGGACCGGCGGGTTCTGGATGACTACGACCGGCGCTGGCTGGCCAGCTCACCGCTGTGCCTGGTGGCCACCTCGCACAGCGACGGCAGCTGCGACGTCTCCCCCAAAGGTGACCCGCCCGGCTTCACCCTCGTCCTCGACGACACCACCATCGCCATCCCGGAACGGCCCGGCAACCGCCGCGCCGATGGATTCCGCAATATCCTGACCAACCCGCACGCCGGGCTGATCTACCTCATCCCCGGGCGCCCGGACACCCTGCGGATCAATGGCCGGGCACGCCTGGTGCGCGACGCGCCCTTCTTCGACCAGATGATCGTCAAAGGCCACCGCCCGCTCCTGGCGCTCGTCATCGAGATCGAGCAGATCTTCTACCACTGCCCGAAGGCGTTCCTGCGCTCGGAACTATGGAAACCAGCCAGCTGGAACCCCACCGCAGCACCCTCGAAAGCCCAGATCGCCCACCGCCTGGAACGCCCCGGCGACGACCTGGATAACCTGCGGCGCTACTACGGCCCCAGCTACGCCACCCGCCTCTACCGCCCCTGACCGCGTTGGGCATCGATGTCGTGGGATTGAGCAGCTGCCGTCAGGATCGCTTCCGCGCGACCCAGATCTCCTCGGCCGGCCACTGGCGGGCCCACTCGGCGGTCACGTAGTCGTAGTAGACCGGCGATTCCGCATCGGGAGGCGCCTGGACCTCGATGAGGTCCTCGATGTCGAAACCGCTGGCGCGGAGCAGTCGGATCCAATCGCTGTGACTGAGGTGGTATTCGGTGCCGTCCGGCTCGCCGGGCCATGTGGTGCGGTACATCCCGAACTGGGGGCGCCGCAGGGCCTCGCCGACCAGGCCCTCGTCGGGGCAGCAGAGGTAGATCAGCGTCGAGTTGGTCAGGAACACCAGGCGGCCACCGGGCCGCAGGAGCCGAGCCGCCTCGGGGATCCAGAGCGCGGGATCGGCCCACAGCGAGGCACCGTACTCAGACACGGCTAGGTCGAACGTGGCGTCTGGGAGCGGGACCCGCTCAGCTGGCGCCTCGATGAGCGGGAACTGGATGCCGGTGGCGGCCTGCGCCCGTTCCGCAGACGCCAACTGGGCGGGGGTCGGGTCGATGCCCACCGGTCTCGCGCCGCGCCTGGCCAGCCATGCGGAGATGTAGGCCGTGCCGCAACCCAGCTCGACCACGTCCAGGCCGTCAACGATGCCGAGCGGGCAGTTCAGGGAGGTCTCGCTGACACCGAAGACACCCCAGGTGATCTCCTCTTCCCGCCAGCTGCTCTCGGCCCGCTTGTCGGTGTGTTCCGTGTTTATCCGCGTCCAGTTCCTGATGTTGCCCGCGATGGCTCCCTGATCGGGGGCAATCCGTCCACTATGGTCCCCGGGTAGCCGCATACCGGGAGTGTGACAGGTACACAGAACCGGGCTTCAGTACCCGACCCGGCTGGGGTGGGCCAGCCAGGTGTCGAACGGCTCGGCCCGGTTGGGCACCGCGAGTTCCTGGACCGGCATGGCCCAGCTGTCCCGGTCGCGGGTGAAGAGCTCGTAGAACTCCCGGTCATCGAACCCGCCGCGG
>DASTBN010000603.1:0-8428 GCA_035712045.1 Pseudonocardiaceae bacterium | reverse complement strand
TGGATCCAGGCCGGGTACTGCGCGCCGGGATCGAGATGATGGCCGTGGCCTATGACGTCGGCGGGCCTGAGGATTTGATCGGCGCGCTGAGCGCCGGGGACGGCGGGCCAGACGGGCAGCTTGAGATCATCGACCACCTCTGGCGCACCGACCATCCCCGGGTCGTGGACCTGCTCGAGGCCATCGGCACGCACCACCCCGACAACAAGATCGCCAAATCGGCCCGCAAGGGCCTGCTCAAGCACCGCAGCTTCCTCGCCAACCAGCGATGAGGTGCCAGCTCAGCCGGTGAACGGGTTGAGCGCATCACCGCCGACCCTGGCCGAGCCGAGCGGGGATCGAGCGTGCTGCGGTCGGTACGTGGCAGCGCTCGCCGCCCGGGTGCAGCGCCCACCAGATCTCGCTCATGTGGTGACCATCAGGATTGCCCGAGGCCAGCGCCGCCGCATGTCAGTCAATCAAAGGTTGGTGTTTGGTGGTCCGCTGGTAGCTGCCGCCACACCACGTCCAGGGGCTGCCTCATAACGAAGTCAATCGTCCGATACACCGCACATCGCGGCCGCGTACGCCAGAATTGCCAGCGGCGCGACATAGCGCAGAACCGGCATTGCCCTCGCTTGTTTACGTTGTGCTGCCTGAGCAACATGACCATGCTCGTAAGCAACCGCACGGTCTGCTCTTCGAGTATCGCTGGTGCGATCCGCTCCTTGCTTCTGAGCCCGTCAGCTAGCTCCTCAAGCTGCTGGAGCATCAATCGGTGCCGGGTTTGCCAAACGTTGCTCACGGCTCCCGATAGGGTTCTGTGGTAAGTCCTGGGAGGATTAACGGTTCGCTAACCAGGGCCTCGCCCTCGATGACCACGCCAGCCGTCTCGCCGACCCTGCGCCGCAACCGCTCACCGGCGGCGATGAGGCGCTGGGCATATCGGGTCTGTTCATCTGCACTGGCGCTGGCGTCCATGATGCGCAGGGCAAGCGGTGCCATTTCCCGGTTGAGCCGGGCCAGCTCGGCGAGCGGCTCGCGGTCTTCCCGGATCATAGCCGCACCCGCGGGGCGACCAGCACCGTCTCAGGATAGGGCACCCCCGGACATATGCTGTGGTCAAGTCGGCCATCACCCGGCTCTGGGTTTATCGCCCTGCCCACCGTGCCCGCGCTCCCCAACATCCTCGCCGCTGCCTGGATGGCACCCAGGGCCGGGGCGAGTCCATCCCGCGAGCAACGCGCGGTTCGGGGGATGGTGCTTGCCAGTGCTTTGGGCCTGCGCTGGAAACGAGCGCGCATGACCAATCGGCAAGGGCACCAACCGCGTGCTGGGATAACTCGTCGTCCCGGCCCTGGGGCCTTGTGCAAGGAGCGAAAGGCGTGAGGTGCCACGTGAGGAAGCTGGTGATCGAGCTTGCACCCGGCTCCGGCGATAGGCTGACAGACGCTCAGAACCCATAGGTCCGGGTAGGAGGGACACCAGGGGATGGCCCGCCAGCCGCCAGAGCTTGCCGAGCAGCAACTACTGCTGGGCCGATACCTAGCAGCGCTGAGACAGGCGGCTGGGCTCTGCCAGACTGACATCGCGCGGGCGGTGCCGTGCCACCGCACGAACGTCGCGCACGCGGAAGCGGGCTCTCAGCTACCCAACGCCCATTTCTGGGAAACAGCGGACAGAGTAGTGGGCGCGAAGGGTGGACTCCTCGCCCGTTACGACGCACTTATCCAGGCCAAACAGGACCACGCCGCAGACCTGCGAGTGCAAAGGCGTGCGGAGGCTCAAGCGACGGCGCAGCAGTTACGGGCCACCTCTCCACCGGCACGCCGCGATACGGCCGCTGACCACGCCCCTTGGCAGGCATTAGAAGCACTTCGCCGTGGCTTGAACGAGACAATTAGCGAACGTACGATGACCCCGGCCTGTTTGGAAGACTGGGAACAAACGGCCTCTGACTACGGGCAAGCGACACGGGACCGTGCGCCGATTATCCTGCTCGGCGATCTCAGCGCCGATCTTGCCCAATTACAAGAAGCGCTGGTGCGCTGCGGGTCTGCTTCTGCCTTTCAGGATATCACGCGGATCACAGCCCAAATGGCCGGGCTGATGTGCTTAACCTTGATTAAGATGGACAAACGCGCGGCGTTTCGGCGCTGGGCGCGCACTGCGCGTTTAGCCGCCCATGAAGCCGATGATCCTCTCACACATTCGTGGGTGCGAGCGCAGGAGGCATACGGCCACTATTACAGTGGCGACCTGCTCGAAGCAGTCCAGGTTGCTCAGCACGCTCAGGAACTCAGCGGGCAGATCCCGTCCGTTGGTGCCGTGTTAGCCGCTGCCCTGGAGGCGCGGGCACAGGCTGCGCTGGGTCACCGGCAAGAGATGCACGGGGCACTCGGGTACGCCGAGACCTGTCTCTCCCGTTTGGACGCGAGTTCCATTGGCACGTCAGCCTTTAACTACAACGAGGCTCAACTACGTTTCCACGAAGGCAATGCCTTCACCCATCTCCATGACACGAGCGCGGCCTGGCGTGCCCAAGAGGTGGCGCTGGCCCTGTGTCCGGCTAGTGACTATATGGATCGGACCATGACCAAGCTTGACCGGGCCAATTGCCTGGCATACGACGGGGATGTTACCGGCGCGGTAGCCGTCATAGTGGAAGCCACAACTGCGCTTACCGACCAGCAGCGCCAAGGCATCATTGCCGGACGGGTGCGTGAGACCATCGCCATCTTGCCACCACAACATAAGGCGTTGCCCGCTGTCCGCGATTTGCATGACCTGCTGCTGTCGTCACCCGAGACGGAAGATACCGTATAGTGGTCGAGATTAGGCCCGCCACCGACGGTGACATCGAAGCCATTGCACTACTCATGGAGGACCTTGACCGCTTCTATGGCGCAGCTGATATCGAGCCGCCCGGCAAGCGGGTACCGCAAATAGCGGCCGCCCTCTTTGGACAACCCGCAGCCGCGCATGTCCTACTCGCCTGGGAGGGTGAGCAGCTTGTCGGGATGGCGGCATATTCATTCCTTTGGCCAGCTGCGGGTGTGGCGCGCTCGCTATACCTCAAAGAGCTCTACGTCATCAAGGACCACCGGCGTAAGGGCGTCGGCACATTATTAATGCGGCGATTGTGTCAGGTCGCAGTCGAGCACGGGTGCAGCCGGGTCGAGTGGACGACCGATCAGGGTAACGTACTCAGCGAAAGCTTTTATGAGCGACTTGGGGTTTCCCAGAACAAAGAGAAGATCTTCTACCGACTGGAGGGTGACCGCATCCAGCGGATGACAAAATCCCCGTAGTCGCGCCCTTTCTTTTGTCGCGTTCTTCGCCCATCACGATGCACGGGCGGGACAGGGAGCGAACCCGTTCAATCGGGCCGTTTGATTCCTGGCTCCTCAGGCCTCGGTCATCACCTGACGGCCGAGCCGGGCTAGCTCCGAGTTGCCCCGCATTGACAAGGCGTCCACGAGCGGGGGGAGCTTGACCCTCCTGGCCCGCACGCTCGACAAAGCCGCCACTTTCTTGATCGCGGCATGCGCCATCGCTGGCCCGTCACTCGATCCGGTGCGCACGTGCAAGTCAGCCAGGGCGATCTCCGATTCGATCGCGTCCCGGGAACTGGTGCCTTCCGCTTCCCATTTCCGCACGGCGGAGGAGGCGAACCCGGCGGCTTTGTCGAGATCTCCGAGCGCGTAATGTATGCGATAGTTAACGTAATGGAAATCGGCGTCATCAAACGGATCGACGGGTGAGAAGTCCTGCACTTGCCGGAGCGTGCGCAACGCGGACTCGCGTTCTCCTAATCGCGCTAGCGCCGAGGCCGAGGCTGTGGTGAGCGTCTGCACGATATCGCCGTCTTTCGACCAGTCGGCCGCCGCCAGCCCTAATTGGAGCGCCTTCAATCCGTCGTTGTCCGCCCCGGCGTCAATCATCTGCAATCCCGCGTGCCAGAGAGCATCGGCCAGCGCGCCATCATCGCCCGCTGATTTCGCTATTTCCATGGACTTGGCGAAGTGATACCGGGCCGTATCGTGGAAACCCGAGTCGCAACACGTCCAGCCCGCGAGTGTGTGCAGCTCCGCGACAGCGCTCTTGACCTCGGCGCCCGTTTCCTCGGACGCGGGAACAGCCAGCAGGCGCAATGCTTTGTTGGCGGTCTCGGAGATCATCTGACCGCCTCCGCCCATGGCCCGCGCACTGCTGCGCAGAGCAGCGGTGAGCGCGTGTAGCGCGGTCGCGTCGCTGCTGGCGAGACGGGTTGGCAGAGGAGTAGCGGCGGCTCGCGGAGGCCCTAACTCCAATATCTCGCCCAGTACGGGCGCCCCGAACAGCACCAGGCTCGCCACTCCGAACATGGCTCGCCTTTTCACGTCCTCATCCACCCATTCTTCTGCCGCTGGTTTCGGTTCTTCCGCTTCATCTCCATAAGAAAGTCCCATCCACCCCCGGGGTATACCCAGGCCCTCGGAAATCCGAACCAGGACGTCGTAACCCATGACCCGACGTCCCGCCATGATCTCCGACACTTCGGACTGAGAGTGCCCTGCCGCCTCGGCGATCTTGGCCTGACTCCACCCGGCAGCCTTGAGCAGCTGGTACAGGGCCGTGATGTCCTGCCTCGCCAGCACCTGCCGGATCTCCGGCGTGTCAAAGTTCACACGGTGAGGGTAGGCACGCCCAGGCGCGCCCGTCTATCAGCCCCCTTCGGTCATGAGCCCTCCCTGGCCCTTGGGGTGTCCCGGTGGTCCTCCACACCGGCCAGCGGCTCTCCCGTTCGTCGCCAGGCAGGCCTCAATGGGGTCCGGTCACGAGGACCGGAATCAGCGACGCCATGGCCGAGATCTTGGTCGGACTTCACAAGCCTCAATGGGGTCCGGTCACGAGAACCGGAATCAGACACGGACTGAGCTTAGGCACGGGCAGGCACGGTTCGGCCTCAATGGGGTCCGGTCACGAGGACCGGAATCAGCTCATAGAGCGGTTTCGGGTTGGTGACGGCGTCCCCGCCTCAATGGGGTCCGGTCACGAGGACCGGAATCAGCAACGCATCAGCGGTACGTTCCCGGCGAGCCCGCTGCCTCAATGGGGTCCGGTCACGAGGACCGGAATCAGAATGTCCTTTATTGGCGATCTGATCAGTGGTATCGGGCCTCAATGGGGTCCGGTCACGAGGACCGGTATCAGGGCTCGCTGCAAAACGGGCCCGTGACCTGGAACTATAGCGGCCCGCGCGAGAGGTTCCCACAGACCCCCGCGACACGCCGTGCACACCGACGCGGCACAACGGCGAAAGGGGCACTGACCTGCATGCGAGCGCTCCAGGCGTGTCGCGGTGGTACCGGACCACTCGCAGCTCATCACACGATCCGCGGGCCGGTGCCCGGCAAGCGCCGGGGACGCCCCAGGGCCCGGATCGCGGCGGGCGCGTGAACGGGGCCGAGGTCGATCCGCACGACGCTGTCCTCAGCCAAGTTCATCACCCCTGTCACCGCCGACTCCAGCTCCGCGAGCTCAGCCACCGTGAGGTCGCGCAGGAACACCGAATACTGCAAGCGCTCACCATGATCCTCCATCACAGCGCAGATCCGCCGCAGCCGCGCCGCATCCGCGATGTCATAAGCCATCAGATACCGGCGCCGGGCCACCACGTCACCTCGTCACCATCGGGAGATACTCCGGCAGCTCCCCGACCAGCACCGCCGCCAGCAGCCGGGCCTGCACATCGAGCACCCGGCGGTAGCTGATCCGGTACCCGAAGACCGGGTGGCGGATCTGGGTGTCCAGCCGCCGCTCGTAGGCTTTGAGCACAGTGCGGCGTCCATCGGGGGTCAGCGACACCCCACCGGCCCGCCGGATGAAGTCAGCCGGGGTGATCTCGCCGTTGTTGACCAGGCTGATCACCACTGAGTCGGCGATCAGCGGCCGGAACTCCTCAGCGAGATCCAGCGCCAGCGACGGCCGGCCGTAGCGGGAACGGTGGTACACACCGAGGTAGGGATCGAACCCGACACCCCAGGGTGACCGCGACGAGATCCTTGGTCAGCATCGAGTAGCAGAACGACAGCAGCGCGTTGAGCGGGTCGCGTGGCGGGCGGCGGTTGCGGCCCAGTTCGGAGAACTCAGCGCCGAACGGCTCACCGGCTCCGGCCAGCACCGACGGCAGCGCCCCGAAGTACATCCGCGCCGCGGTGCCTTCGATACCCAGCAGGCTTGAGAAGGAATCGGCCTCGCGCGCTTGGTCGGCGAGGCGCTTGAGCGCCTTGGCCGTGGATGAGATGTCACCACGGGAGTTGCGGCGCAGCAACGTCCGGCAGTTCAGGATCTTCCCGGCGATCATCCGCTGGGCGAGCCCCGCGCCGCCCTGCGCGTGCGCCGCCGTCTGCTGGCGCCGCAGCTCCACGTACTTCGACGGCTGTCCCACCGCGAAGCCCTGCAGCCAGCCACCACCGCTCAGCCACAGCACCGGGATCCCCCGGGCGAAGCACTCCCCCAGCGCCTGGGTGCTGATCTGCACCCGCCCGAACACCGCCAGCTGCGCCACGTCCAGCAGCCGCCACGAGGCGAGCTTCTCCTTCTTCAGGGTCACCTCCAGACGCCCGCCGCGCACCCCGACGAAGGCGCCGGGCTCTGTGACGTAGACCGGCAGCTGATCGGGGTCACGGGGCACCAGCCGGCGCGGCGGCTGCTCGCGGCGGGATAGCAGCGCGTTGGTCTCATCCGGCAGGCACAGCCCGACCAGCGAGCAGCGCGGGCACTTGGGGCTGTCGACCAGCGGCAATGGCGGCAGAGCCCGATCCGCCACCCCGCGGGCGTCGGCGACCAGGTCAGCCGCCCAGCTCAGCCGCTGCGGCGTCAGCTCCACCCGGACCCGCTGGCGGGTCTCGGCGTACCACAGCTCGGCGTGCTCACAGACGTAACCCTGCTCGCGCAGCAGCAGCGCCTGCAGGCAGACCTGCACCTCGTCGCTGGGCCATGGGGTCCCGTCGGGTTGCGGTGATCCCTTCTTGTAGTCCACCGGGACGACGCTGCCGCCGCCGTCACTTTCGATCAGGTCGAGCTTGGCGATCACGCCGAGGCGCTCGGAGCTGAGGGTGATCGAACGGGCCCGGCGCAGCTCGCCCTCCTCGGGCAACGGGGCCGCGCCTGATTCGACGTCGACCTTGCGGTGTATCTGCTGGCCCAGGCGGGTGTCGTAGTTGTCGGCGAAGCGGGCCTCCACCCATTCCAGATAGAACAGCCGCGGGCAGTAGACGAACTCGTTGACCATCCGGGCCGGCATCAGGTCCGAGTCCACGGCTCAGCGCTCCGGTACAGACGTTGTCACTACTCGAACCACGTGATGCGGAGGATAGTCACCATGATAGTTCCACCGGAGACGGGGTAAAAGTCGGAAAAGGTGTAAAGAATGATGCCCGACCCACCGAACGTGGTGGTGTAGTTGTCGTTACGCTTGTCATACTTACCGACGGCGTAGGGGTCACGTTCTAAGTCACCCACCCTGGCGTCGAATGCAGTGCGCATCGAGCGAGGTAATTGATCCAGCTGTTCAGCGGCGTAGGTGACATAGCGGACCCTGTACTGCGCCATCGAACCTCTTCCACCTGGCTCATTAACGAGCTTCAGCCGCGAAAACCGACTCGTCGCCTGCCTTGACCCGCTTCAGGTCGTCGGCCACACCGTCGAGTATCTCGGGGTTGAGACAGATCACCGCCCGCACCCACCAGGTGTGCTGCACCAGGGTGATCACTGGTTCCAAATCAAGAGTTTCCGCAGCACGCGCGAGAGCCTCGCGGTACTCCGCATCGAACTCCTCTCGCAGTGCGGGGTCCAGTGCATTCCGGATCGCCGCTGGAGTCTTCTCGACCCACCGCGTGTACGCGGCAACAGGTACGGGTGACGCGGGCGACGGTTCAGGGGTGGTCATGCTGCCTCCATCGGCCGGTTTGGGTCGAGACCCGGACACAGCGCAGTGTCGAGGTAGGCTACCGAACTCGCCTGACCATCCGGATCGGCAGCAAGCCGGACCGCAGTTCAGCGCTCCGGGACGAACAGCCCGAGACCGAAGTGGCTCAGGTGGCCGAGCGCGAGCGGACCGTGAGTCGGCTCGGTGAGCTCTAGTCGCAGGAACGCTGATCCGCGAGCCACCTGGCTACGACAGGTGTCCCGGCGCATCCGGGCCGATGGGCGGTCACGCCGCCAGCACCGCCACTCCTCGTCCAGCTGCGTTACCGCGCGCAACGTTGGCAGCTCGCGATATTCCAGCTCCTTGCCGACCTCGGTATGAAGGTAGTCCAGCTGGCTTGCGTGAGGCTTGGGGTAGCGGCGGGCGGTGAACGGCGTCACCGACCGCCAGACGGCGGCCGGGCGCTGGGCCACCAGTTCGTGTGCCACCTGAGCGGGCGCGCCGACCGCAGCGACCCGGATGGAGAGCCGCCAG
>DASTBN010000602.1:0-3061 GCA_035712045.1 Pseudonocardiaceae bacterium | reverse complement strand
GCGGTCAAAGTGATCGACAGCTTGTCCGGCTCCGAGGCCCGCAGCAGCGGGAGCAGGTTGTTCAGCACTTTCTCTAGTTCCACCGCGTCCGCCGAGCGGTCCTGGCTGATCACGCTGCCGTCGGTCAGCCTGGCCGGCACGGGCTGGACCGGCATGACCAGGTACACCTGGCGCTCACCGAAAAGCGTGGTCGGCACCATCAGGGCGGTCACATTCGCCGGGATGTGCGGCACCATGGCCGGCTGGATGGCCAGTTCCAGCCGGGCCCCGGTACCCACGGCGGAGATCTCCCGCACCTCGCCGACCTGGACGCCGCGCACCACGACGTCGGCGCCAAGGTGCATCTCGTTGCCGACGGCGTCGGTATAGAGGGTGACCATGGCCACCGGGGTGAACTGCTTGTTGTACAGGGCCACAGACAGCCACACCAGCAGCGCGAAGACCAGCAGGAACACCACGCCGATCAGGCGGCGCCTGAGCTTCTCCTGCGCTGGGGCCAATCTCACCCGGTGACTCGCACGGTTGTCGTGGCGCCCCAGATCGCCAGGCTCATGAAGAAGTCGATGATGTTGATCATGACGATCGCGGTCCGCACCGCCCGGCCCACGGCGACGCCCACGCCCGCCGGGCCGCCGCTGGCGCGGTACCCGTAGTAGGTGTGGATGAGGATGACCACGACGCTGAACAGCATCACCTTGAGGAAGGACCAGAGCACGTCCACCGGCGAGAGGAACAACCCGAAGTAGTGGTCGTAGGTCCCCGCGGACTGCCCGTTGAACACCACCGTGACCACGCGGGAGCCGAGGTAGGAGCTGATCAGGCCGAGGGCGTACAGCGGGATGACGGCGATGAAGCCGGCCACGATCCGGGTGGTCACCAGGTAGGGGAGGCTGGGCACGCCCATCCCCTCCAGGGCGTCCACCTCCTCGTTGATCCGCATCGCGCCCAGTTGCGCGGTGAAGCCCGCGCCCACGGTCGCCGACAGCGCCAGCCCGGCCACCAGCGGCGCGATCTCCCTGGTGTTGAAGTACGCGGAGACGAAGCCGGTGAACGCGGCGGCGCCGATCTGGTTCAGCGCGGCATAGCCCTGCAGGCCGACGACGGTCCCGGTGAACAGCGTCAAGGCGATCATCACGCCGACGGACCCGCCGATCAGCGCCAGCGCGCCGCTGCCGAAGCTGACCTCGGACAGCAGGCGCAGGATTTCCTTGAAGTAGCGCCGGATGGCGCGGGGAGTCCAGGCCAGTGCGCGGGCGTAGAAGACCAGCTGGTCGCCCAGCATGTCCAGCCAGGACATGCTCCGGTCGCCGAACGCGGCGAGCCGGGCGGGCCACCTGCCCGCGCCGGTGCCGGTCACCACGCCCATCGGTCAGGATCCCTTCGGGGGCACGATCTGCAGGTAGATCGCGGTGAGGACCAGGTTGACGAAGAACGTCAGCAGGAACGTGATCACCACGGACTGGTTGACCGCGTCGCCGACGCCCTTCGGGCCCGGCTTGGGGTTCAGGCCCCGGTGCGCGGCGACCACGCCCGCGATGAACCCGAAGATCAGCGCCTTGATCTCGCTGATGAATAGGTCCGGGGTCTGGGCGAGCGCGGAGAAGCTGGCCAGGAACGAGCCGGGGGTGCCGTGCTGGAGGTAGACGAAGAAGAAGTAGCCGCCGAGCACGCCGACCACGGAAACCAGGCCGTTGAGCAGGATGGCGACGAACATCGCGGCCAGCACCCGGGGCACAATCAGGCGCTGGATGGGCGAGACGCCCATCACCTCCATGGCCTGCATCTCTTCGCGGATCGTGCGGGAGCCGATGTCGGCGCAGATCGCCGAGCCGCCCGCCCCGGAGATGAGCAGTGCCACGATGATCGGGCTGGCCTGCTGGACCACCGCGAGCACGCTGGCCGCACCGGTGAAGGACTCCGCGCCGAGCTGCTGGGTCAGCGAGCCCACTTGCAGCGTGATCACCGCACCGAACGGGATCGACACCAGCGCGGTCGGCAGGATCGTGACGCTGGCGATGAACCAGAACTGCTCGACCAGCTCACGGGACTGGAACGGGCGCTTGAACGTCAGCCGGATCACGCTCGCCGCGAGCGCGAACAGGTTGCCGGTCTGCCGCAGCGCCCCGGCACCGAAGAAGGTGGTCTCCCGCCTGGTGACCGGTTCCGCGGCCGGGGGCTGCGGGGTGGTCTCCGGCTGCTGCTGCGTGGTCACCCGCCACCTCCTGGCCAGTCGGGCGGCCAGCGGCCGGGCTGGTCCTGCTCCGCGGTTTCCTGTTCGGCCTCGCGCTGCGCCGCCTCACGCTCCCGGGCAAGCTTCCAGGCCTCGGCGCGCGCCTGGGCCTGGGCCCGCTCCCGCTCCGGGTCCGGGTCCGGTGCGGGGCCGCTGACCGGGGCCGCGGCCGGGGCCCGCCCGGCCTGCTGGTCGCGCTCGGCGGCGAGGTCGGCCAGGATCGCCTGTTGCGCCGCGGTGGGCAGCGTGGGCAGGATCGACATCACCCGGTCCATGCGCCGCTGCACGGCTTGCCGCTCGGGCAGCCCGGGGCTTGGCACCAGTTGCGGCATGAGCGCGGGACTGCCCACCTCGCCGTCCCCGTCGCCGAACGTGGCCCGCTCCTGGGCCAGCGTGGCCTCGTCCTTCTCCTCCGACATGCCGATGGGCCCGATCCTGCGCCCGTTCACGAACTGGGTGATGACCGGGTTGTCGCTGGTGAGCAGCACCTCGCGTGGGCCGAACATGACCAGGTTGCCGCGGAACAGCATGCCGATGTTGTCCGGCACGGTCCGGGCGATCTGGATGTCGTGCGTGACGATCAGGATGGTGGCGTCGATCTCCGCATTGAGGTCGATCAGCAACTGCGACAGGTAGGCGGTGCGCACCGGGTCCAGCCCGGAGTCCGGCTCGTCGCACAGGATGATCTCCGGATCGAGCACCAGGGCGCGGGCCAGCCCGGCGCGCTTGCGCATGCCGCCAGAGATCTCGCCGGGGAACTTGTGGTCCTGATCAGTCAGGCCCACCATCGCCATCTTCCCGTGCACGATCTCGCGGATCTCCGCCTCGGTC
>DASTBN010000601.1:0-4426 GCA_035712045.1 Pseudonocardiaceae bacterium | reverse complement strand
GGTGCGGCGGCTGGCGGGTGAGAGCGCTGCCCTAGTGGCCGCGCTGGTGCTGGCGGTGAGTCCCGCCGTGATCGCGCTGAACCGGGGGAACATCTCCGACACGCTGATGATCCTGCTGGTCGTGCTCGCCGCGGACGCGGCCTCGGCCGCTGTGCTCACAGCGAGCCAGGGACGGCTGGTGCTGGCGGGAATCTGGGTGGGCCTGGCTTTCCAGGCCAAGACGATGGAGGCCTGGCTGGTGCTGCCCGCCCTGGGGATCGCCTACCTGGTCGCGGCGCCGGGCCCGCTGCCGCGGCGGGTACGGCACGTCGCCGTGGGCGGGGTTGTGGCCGCGGTGGTGTCGCTGCTGTGGGTCGTCGTGGTCACGCTCGTGCCCGCCAGCGCCCGGCCTTACGTGGACGGCAGCCAGCACAATTCGCTGTTCGAGCAGGTCTTCCTTTACAACGGCTTCGGCCGTTTCGGGGCGGACAACCCGCTGCGGGTACTGGGCGTGCAGGGAATGCGCCTGACGGATGCCGAGGCGCCACCGGGGTGGGACCGGTTGCTCACCGGAGAGCTGGGACGGGACGTGGGCTGGTTGCTGCCACTCGCCCTGGTGATCGCGATCACCGGCTTCCTGGCCCGGCGCGCCCGCCCGCGCACCGATCCGCTGCGCGCCGGCTACCTGCTGTGGGGGCTCTGGATGCTGACGCTCGCGGCGGTGTTCTCGGTGTCCTCGGAGATCCACGCCTACTACACAGCGGCGCTGGCCCCGGTGATCGCGGCGCTGTGCGGCCTCGGGGTGACCCAGGCGTGGACCAGCCGCGACACCGCCCGGGTGTGGGTGCTCATCGCTGTCCTCGTCACCGGCACCGCGTTCTACGCGGGCGTGATGCTCCGCTCGTCCGCCCCGGCCCCGCCAGGCTGGCTGCTGCCCGCGCTCGCCGCCGTCACGGTCCTCGCCGTGGCATTGTCGCTGATCTGCGCGGCGCGGCGGCCCAGCGCGCGAACGCGGCTCGGTGCGCTGGGTGTGGCCGGGCTCGCGGTCCTGCTGGTGCCGACGGTGGCGGGCGCGCTGCTCGCCGCGGGCGGCCGGGGTCCCTTCGACACCCCGTTCGAGCCCGCCCGCACCGCCGCCCGTATCGACGAAGGGTTCATCACGATCCCGGAGCTCATCAAGCAGGCGGTGCCTGAGCTGGAGCACATGCGTGCCGGTGCGCCCGATCTGCTGGCCACCCAATCAGCGGGGGTCGCGGGGTTCTTCAGCTATGCCAGCGGCCAGGAGGTTTTGCCCATCGGTGGCTTCACCGGCACGATGCCCTTTCCTACGCTCGACGAACTGCGCCGCGACATCGCGCGCGGCGATTTCCATCTCGTGCTGGCGATATCCACCAGGGACCCGCGGCTGGCGTGGATCGCCCAGCACTGCGAGCATCTGCCCCGCTCCATGTCGCCGCTGGAGAGCTACTACTGCGTCCCAGCCGACGCGTGGCTACCCGGCTGACCCTGGGCGCTACTGCCTGGAACTGAATTCGTCACAGGCCCAGCCGGAGAGCTCCGCGAGATCCGCGACAGCGTCGGGCGTGCCATCGGCGTCCTCGGCCGAGGCGATGTCGAGCAGGTCAGCGATCTCGTCGAGGGCGCGCAGCAAGCGCTCCAGCCGGGTCGGCGTGGCGGTGCGCGGCGCGGCGGCCAGCACCCAGCCCTGCTCGAGCCAGGCGACGGGGATGTCCTGGCCCAGTGCGTTGGCGGCGAAGGCGAACTCTGGTGTCACCAGTGGCCGGGCCTGGTCCGGATCGCTGGTCAAGGCGATCCGGTCGCCCACCCGGCTCAGCGTGATAAGGCTGGGGTCCTCGGGGAGCGGCTGGCCGGGCAGCCACAATTCCATCACCAGGCTGGTGTCCTGGGCTCGCCGTTGCACCGCGACCACCGCGTGAGTGACCTGGCCACCCCGGTCATGGTCGAAAACCCGCACCAGACGCCGGCCCAGCGGGGTGAACAAGCTGCCAGTGACGGCATCCCGGGCCAGCCCGGCACCCGCGATCACCCCGTAGCGCCAGTGCTCGGTGAGGGCCGGGTCGGACGGTACGAACCGCCACCCGCGCAGCGCCGCCCACTGGCGGCGCTCCCGCTGGTGAGAACTCTGCCGCCCGCGGTCGGCGAGCAGCAGCGCGCTGCCGGCGGCAGCGGCCAGCGCAGCGATGAGAAACCACAACCACGGTGTCACTGGGCGATTCTAGTGCCACACCCGGACATTTCCGGTGCGCACACGCCGGGGCCGATCGGCCTGGCGCCGTGACCTCACCGGTGCTCAGTCGGCCATCCCCAGCGTCGCGGCGCCAGGCGCTGTCACCCCCGGACCCGATGGATGAGTGTGACGAACTCACGGTCCGGGTCCTTCAGGAATGCGTGGATGGTGGTCGCTACCGGACATGGCCACGCGCGGGCGCAGATTCGGCATTCGTTACCGGGCTGCCATTCGTGCTCGACCAGCAATCCGCGAATGATGAGTACCAGATCGCCGATCACTTTGCGGGCCGAGTCCATGTCCTGCTCGGACCATTCGCGGATCTGCGTGGCCAGTTCGTCCGCCTGGTCGAGGTGGAGAAGGAGATCCTGGTCCAGCAGTTCCATCGCGTCATCGAGCGGGGATTGGGCGCTCATCGGGTTCCTCCCAAGGGTGTAGGCGAGGCCCACTACCTCGCTGATGATCCAGCGAACCGGTTCACAAATCGTGAAACAAGTATTCACCACTGGTAAATCCGCGCGCGATGGGGGGATTTCACCGTGACGTGATCTATGATCTCTCACCGGGGAGGGGTAATCATGCCACATCGGGACTCGACGGTCCGCAGCCGTGAGCTGGGCGATGGCCTGCGCGCGGCCATGGAACGGGCCGGGCTGAACGGCAAGCAGACCGCGCGGGCGCTGGGCTGGTCGGAGAGCTTCGTCTCGATGATCCTGAACGGCAAGCGCAACGCCAGCGAGGTGGACATCGCCGCCTTTCTCGGGGTCTGCCGGGTCAAGGGCGCGGAGCGGGAGCGGCTGCTGGCGCTGTGCCGGGAGCAGGACACCCCGGGCTGGTTCCAGCCACACGGCGCCCGGCTGCCCAAGCAGCTCATCACCCTGATCGACCACGAGAGCAAAGCGACCACGATCAGCGAGTTCGGGGCGGTCGGCGTGCCCGGGCTGCTGCAGACCGGCGAGTACGCCCGAGCGGTGATCAGCCGCATCGTCAACGTGCCACCCGGCGAGGTGAACGACCGGGTGGCCGCCCGGCTGGCCCGCCAGAGCCTGTTCGCCCGGGACCGCGCGGCCCAGTTCACCTTCTACCTGCACGAGTCCGTGCTGCGCACGCCCGTGGGCGGGCCCGCAGTGATGGCCGAGCAGTTGCATCACCTGCACCGGATGTCGGCGCGCTCCTACCTGACTGTGCGGGTGGTGCCCATCGCGCTCGGCGCGCACCCGGCGATGGCCGGTGCGTTCACGCTGATGGAGTTCACCGAGTTCAAACCGGTGGTCTACCTGGAAAGTGAGACCACCAGCGCGTTCCTGGAGAAGCCGGAGGAAATCCAGGCCTACCGCAACATCCTGGCCGCGCTGGCAGAAACTGCACTGAGCGAGGGACAATCACAGGAGCTGATTGCCGCACTGGCAACCGAGCTCTACGCGAACGGAGAGGATCATGATGACCGCGCGTGAGCCGGATCTCATCGTCTGGCACACCAGCAGCTACAGCTTTGGAAACGGTAACTGCGTCCAGGTCGCCCCCACTCCCGAGACCGTCCTGGTCCGTGACTCCAAGAACCCCGACGGCCCCGCCCTGACCGTCCCTGCCCCCGCCTGGCGCGTCTTCCTCACCACCTTTACGCCCTGACCTCAGCTCCCCGTCAGCGATTCAGCGAGCTGCGGTACGGCCGCCACATCGGCGTGGATCAGCTCCGACGGGCACATCGCCAGGACGAGTCATCCAGCTGTCGGCAATGAACGCGACCGTCAACCTACGGCCACCGGGGTCGAGCGCTGCTTAGGGTGCGGTTGTCGGCTCGGAACCCGGCAGGTTACCCATCCACACGAGCCGGTGGGTGAAGCCGCCACGTTGCTGTCGTTTGCGCCGGGCGATGGCCAGCAACTCGTCCTGATCGACGCCGTGTAGCGCTGCGGCGGCGAAGCAAACTTCGAGGATGTCGGCCACCTCGGTGACGTCTCCGGAGTTCAGGTACTCCTGCAGCTCTTCTTCCAGTTTCGCGTGCACGTAGTGGGCGTAGTCCTCGGGTGAGGCGGTCTCGATGATGGGGGTGAGGCCGTCCTGTCGAATGATTTCCGGGATCCGGTCGCGGACTAGTTTGCCCCGCAGGTCTGTTCCCCTCGTCGTCATGGCGGCGTAGGGTAGCAGGATGATGGCGCAACGTAGCGTCTGTGTTTCGGCACCAGCACGTTCGCGGCG
>DASTBN010000600.1:0-3881 GCA_035712045.1 Pseudonocardiaceae bacterium | reverse complement strand
CGGTCTGCCCCAGGGTCGCGTAGCTGTTGCCGAGGTTTCCCAGCGCGCTGCTTTCGACGCCGCGGTCGCCGATCTCGCGGGCGATGGCAAGGGCCTGCTGGTAGTGCTCGATCGCCCGCCCGGTCTGCCCCAGGGTCGCGTAGCTGTTGCCGAGGTTTCCCAGCGCGCTGCTTTCGACGCCGCGGTCGCCGGCCTCGCGGGCGATGGCGAGGGCCTGCTGGTATTGCTCGATCGCCCGCCCGGTCTGCCCCAGAGTCGCGTAGCTTGTGCCGAGAGCGTTTGCCGTAGCCATCTGCCAGTACGGGCGGGTGAGCCTGCCGTTGAGGCGTTCATGCATGTCGACGGCCAGCCGGTAGTGTCCCCACCGCTGCAGGTAGTCGTCGATGTCGGCGAGCACGGCTGCAGCGGTGTTGTAGTCGGCGTTGCTGCAGCGCAACTCGAACTCGGCTAGCTGCGGGCCAAGATCGTCCAGGCTCCGCCAGCTTTCCCTTGGAATGCGGGTCTGCTCGAAGTAGCCGGCGGCCCGGGCCTGCAGCGCATACAAGGTGAACGGGCCCGGCTCGACGCCCTGGTCTTCGCGCTGCCCCGGGGGGATACGGCTGACGGCGTAGTCGCGGTCCACCTGGTGGAGGTAGTAGCGGCCCGCCTCGCATCGGGCGAAATGCATGTTGACCAGCCGGGACAGCACGGGGCCGCTGTCGATGGCCGGCTGAATCGGCTGCAGCAGGTAGTCCACAGCCACCGGCGGCACCGGTGCTGTATAGACGGCGAGTGCCTGCATCACTTGCCGACCGAGCGGATCGAGACGATCAAACGCCTCCCCGACCAGGACCTCCACGATCTGACCCGGTAGCACCTCCGCCGCGGCGAGCAAACCGGGCAGGCTCGTGTCCCGGTCAGCGGCCAGTATCGCCGCCAGCGCCTCCAGCGCCCGCGGGAAGCCCCGCGTCCGTTCGCATGCGGCCGCCAGCAGATCTGGGGAGGCATCGCGGAGCCCCAGCGCTCCTGCCGGGTCCATGCTACGCAGCACCTTGATCGCCTCGGGTGCCGGCAGGCCTGCGTCAAGGTCGAGGCGCTGCTGCCGACCGGGGTGCTGTAGCAGGAGGTCACGGGGTACCAGGCGGGTGGTCACGATGACCTTGATGCTGTGCTGAGGCGCGGCCAGCAACTGGCCCAGCGCAGCATCCAGCGCGGCGTCTCTCAACGCCAGCGTGGCCGGGTCGATCACGTCTTCGAGGTTGTCCAGCAAAACGACGCGGCGGCCGACCGGGAACGCCTCCAACAACGTGAGCATCAGCCGGCCCGGCTGCTGCGGCTCGCGGTACAGCTGCCGCAGCCGCTGCGCCGCCGCGTCGGGAAGCAGCCGGGTCAGGTCGGCGAACAAGTTCGGGAAGCTGACCGGATGACTGCCGACCGGGCTGAGATACACGATCGCATCGACCGGCAGCTCGCCCCCGCCGTCGGGCAGCCGCCCGGCTTCCAGCGCCTTGAGCAGCCGGCAAACCGTGGCGGTCTTGCCCACCCCGCCACGGCCGACAACGGTCAGCAGCCGCAGCCCGTCGTCGCGCAGAAACGCGCCGATGAGCCCGATTTCCACCTGCCGATCCTGAAACCAGCTTGGCGCGGTCATCGGCGGCGGATTGACAAACCTGGCCTGGCGAACAGCCGCTCTCTCTCCCGGCTGGCGCTGCAGCTGCAGCCCGCTTTCGATCCGCTGCTCGGTTTGCTGCCGCAGCTCCTTCAGCGCCTGAAACACCAGCAGCTCCAGCTGGTCCGGCGACCCCACCCGCCGCACCGTCACCCCGGCGTCCATGGCCCGCGTACGGAACCCGCGCTGCTGCTCCTCGTACCGGGGATCCGACAGATACTTACCTGGCAGAGGCAGGACCGCGTCCTCATCCAGCAGGAAAACCAGCCGCGGCAGACCCCGCTCGGTGGCGGCCACAAACTCCAGCTCGGTATAGGACAGCTCCGGCTGGTCCTTGACTGGTGAGCCGTAACGGAACCCGATGATGCCGACGTAAACATCGGCGCTCTGCACCTGCTGCCGACAATAGGCCGCCGGACGGTCCTCCCGCGCGGTGAAGTAAGCCATGTTCATGACCGTTTCTCCGGCCCGGATCACCGCCCGCTCCGCCGCGGCCACGAACGACCGATCCTGCGGGTGCTGCCGCAGCTCGGAAGTATAGCTCAAGAACACGCGCAGGACCGCCGACTCCACGCTGTTCACGCTACCGCGCCCAACGCCAAGACCAGCAGCTCAGGGCACCTCGGGGATGACAGGGCGCGGCAACCCCGCTATCAGCTTGGCTCGCTCGGATTCTCCTCGCGCCACATCCGCTCGGATGGCAGCCGCCAGGCGTGCGGGGCGATCAGTTGGTGGATCGCGTTCGGGCCCCAGCTCCCGGGCGCGTACGGCTTGACCGGCGGCGGGGCATCCAGCAGCGGGATCGATCTCTCCCAGAGGCTCTCGATGCCGTCCGCCGTGGTGAATAGCGTGTGGTCGCCGCGCATCGCGTCGAGGATCAACCGCTCGTACGCCTCCAGGACGTCGCCGGCGTAGTCGGTCTCCCCCGTTGAGAACTGCATGCTCAGCTTGTCGAGCTTCATCCCGGGGCCGGGCCGCTTGCCGTAGTAGGACAGCGAGACTTTGGACTCGTCGGCGAGGTCGAACGTCAGGTGGTCCGGACCAGCCGATCCGACCCCGGAGTCCGCCGGGAACATCGAACGTGGCGCCTCCTTGAACGCGATCGAGATGATCCGCATGCCCTCCGCCATTCGCTTTCCGGTGCGGAGGTAGAACGGGACCCCGGCCCAGCGCCAGTTGTCGAGCTCGCAGTGCACGGCGATGAACGTCTCGGTGTCGGAGTCGCGCGCGACCCCTTCCTCCTGGCGGTAGCCCCGGTACTGACCGCGCACCACGTACGAGGGTAGGACAGGCAGCAGGGACCGGAAGACCTTGTTTTTCTCCTCGCTGATCGAGGTCGGTTCGAGCGCGGTCGGTGGCTCCATAGCCACGAACGCCATCACTTGGAACAGGTGGGTGACGACCATGTCCTTGTAGGCGCCGGTATTTTCGTAGAAGTTGGCCCTGCGGTCCAGCCCGAGGCTCTCGGGGATGTCGATCTGGACGTGGTCGATGAAGTTCCGGTTCCAGATCGGCTCGAACAGCCCGTTGGCGAAACGCAGGGCGAGGATGTTCTGCGCCGCCTCCTTGCCGAGGAAGTGGTCGATGCGGAAGATCTGCGATTCGTCGAACGTTTGGTGCATCTGCGCGTTGAGCTCGACCGCGCTCTCCAGGTCGGTCCCGAACGGCTTCTCCATGACCACCCGGGAGTGCTCGACGAGCTTCGCCTCCCGCAGCATGTTGATCACATCGAGCGCGGCGGCGGGCGGCACGCTGAGGTAGTGCAGCCGCAGGCAGCCCTCGCCGAGCTGGTCCTCCGCCTCGGCGACCGCGGCCGCCAGCGTCTCCGGGCCCGCCGACCTCGGCACGTAGCGCAGGTTCGCGGCGAACTCCTCCCACTCCTCCGACACGAGTGGCTCGCGGATCCGGCGTTCGAAGGCGACGGTATTGAGGTGGCCGTACTCCGCCGCCGCGGCCTTGGCGAACGCCCGGAAGTCCTCGTCGCTCATCTCCTCCAGAGATGACCCGACAATCCTGATCGGCGGGGCGAGGTGCGACGCTGCCAGGTGCGCGAAGCCAGGCAGCAGCTTCCGACGTGCGAGGTCGCCGGTCGCCCCGAAAAGTACGATCACCTGGGGCGGGATGCACTCGGACTCATTGCGATACTGACGGCCGTCTAACATCGGGTCCATCTTGCCCATCCCTACGTGCCCGGTGCTGTGACCGACCCCAGGGTGGTGCCCCCGGCGCCGAC
>DASTBN010000599.1:0-3073 GCA_035712045.1 Pseudonocardiaceae bacterium | reverse complement strand
GGCCGGGCCCGCCTCCCGCTCCGCTCCCGGCGGCCCGGCCCCCTCGTGCTGCGCCGCATGATCCCGGGTCCTGCATCGCTTCAAAAACACGCACGTAACCCACGTATACGTCTCAGTTCAGGGAACGCGGCGTGGGTCTCGGTCCCTCACCGGACCCCGGAATCGTTCTACGCCGTCTCACACCGGCAACAGTCATGGAGCCGCCTGTGTGCCGCAATCGTTTCGATGGAGGCGTTGCTTCCCTAGCCTGTGGATTAGCATCGTCGGAGCCGATCGGGAAGGATCATGCCACGACCGGTGGCGGATGGCAGGGGTCATGGTGGTGGGGTCACGGCGTCGCGACGCGGTGGCGCTGATCGGCGCGCTTGTCCTGGGGGCGGGTGCGGTATGGATTGTGCGCGAAATCCGCACCAGCGACGACACAGCTGTGTACGGCAACTACATTGCTTTGGCGTCGCTCCTGGTGTCGTTGCTGGCGTTTCTGCTCCCGTGGTGGTGGAAGGGTCGTAGTGCCTCTGCGGGGGTGGCGACTGCGGTGCAAGTCACGGCAGCGGCTGATCAACTCGCGCAGCGAACACTCGGCACCTGGCGTCACGAAGCGACGGAGCGCCGGATCAGCACCCCTGCACCAGTCAGGGTCCGGTGGCGGTGGGGATCGGCCGAGATAACGTCTCCTCCGGCAGAGGTGAGCACCGCTCCAGTGACCGGCACCGGCCCGCCCCGCCTGCCTAAGCCGAACCCTAACGAGCTGAACCCGAGTCCGCTGGGGGTGCTCCTGGAGGCCGGGATCGTGACTCGGCTGCATGAGGAGGTTTACTGCAAATTGCCGCACGGGCGGCTGGTACTGCTGGGTGGGCCGGGTGCAGGTAAGACCGGCGCAATGATCCTGCTCCTGCTGGCCGCGCTGGAACACCGGCGCAGCGTGCCCGAGGCGCAGCGAGGTGAGGTCCCAGTTCCGGTGTGGCTCACTCTGGGCAGCTGGGACCCCACCACCCAGACGCTGCACCAGTGGGCCACGGCCACGATGTACCGCGACCACCCCTACCTACGCGCCTCCGACTACGGGCCCGACTCCGCGGCAGAGTTGCTCCGTGCCGGGCGGGTGGCGCTTTTCCTCGACGGGCTCGACGAAATGGCCCCCTCAGCCCAGGCCCAGGCCCTGGCCCGGATCGAGCAGGAAGGGGTCGGCCTGCGGCTCGTACTCAGCAGCCGCCCCAAGGAATACCAGCATGCCATCAGCAATGAACGGGTGCACAACACGGCCGTGATCGAGATCCAGCCGGTGGACCCTGAAGTGGCGCGCGACTACCTTCTGCACGATCAGATCGGCTCCCAGCACGATCGATGGGCCCGGCTCGGCGATTACCTCACTCAGCACCCCAACAGCATCGCCGCACGAGCCCTGAATAACCCCCTCACGCTGTCCCTGGCCCGGGCGACCTACCAAGACCATGACCCAACCTTTTTGACCGACCCCGCGATGTTCGGGACGGTGGCGGCTCTGCGTGAGCACCTCATCGATCGCATCCTGATCACCGCATACCGCGACGAACGTCAGCGAATCCACGCCACCTACTGGCTGGCCTGGATTGCCCATCACCTGGGCTCCGACCGGGACCTCGCCTGGTGGTGCATCCCCACCTGGATCCCCCGATGGCAGTATCGGCTCGTAGTCGGGCTCGCATTCGGGCTCGCATTCGGGCTCGCATTCGGGATTGCGTTCGGGCTCGTGTTCGGCGTCGCGTCCGGGCTCGTGTTCGGGGCCGTGATCGGGGTCGTGAGTAAGGCCGAGAGACAGCCAAGGAGGATCTTCCTCCGCTGGCCGCGCCTCCGTGAGCTATTCAGGCTGCTCCTAGCCGGGTTCGCGTTCGGGCTTGCATTCGGGGTCGTGTTCGGGTTCGTGGGCGGCCTCGTATTCGGGCTCTGGTGCGGGTTCGTGGGCGGCCTCGCTGGTGGACTCGCCGTGCTGTTGGACCTCTGGACCGTGCCGTTGCCTCGCGCTTCCACCGCGACACCCTCCGCCAGCTATCGGATTGATCGTCGGACGAGCATCGCGGTCGCGCTTGCGGGCGGGTTCGTGTTCGGGCTTGGGGGTGGGTTCGTGTTCGGGCTCGCGTTCGGGCTCGCGTTCGGGCTCGTAGCCGGGTTCGTGGCCAGGTTTGTGGTCGGGCCTAGTTGGGCGCTCACGGGCGGGTCGATGAAGGTTAGTCTCGCCGAACTCATCCTCGCCACCACCGGAGCGGGCAGGGTGAAGTTCATGCAGATCCTAGAAGACGCCCACCACCGCCAGGTACTGCGCCAAGCGGGGGCCGTCTATCAGTTCCGCCATGCTGAACTCCAGGACCACCTGGCCGAGATCCACCGCAGACACACCCGGCCCTCGGCAAGTACCTGAGCACGCCGTACCGGGCCGGTGTGAACTCCCGCCTCCGGTCCGCTCCCAGGCAAGCTCGTCGCCGCGACAGGATACCCACTATGACCACTCATGTGCTGAGGCAGGCTGATACACCTCGTGTGCCGTCGATCTTGGTTCGTGCTCGTTGCGTACCCGTTCCAGCGGGACTCACGGCAACCACTGGCAATGACGAGCAGAAGCTCACTGACCGTGCAGGAAAACGCGCCCCAGCTCACGTCGTATAACAGTCCGGACCTTTGCGCGGCGGTACTCTGACCTCGTCTGGCTTGCAATTCCGGATTAGATACTTGTACGCAGCTGTATTAATCCCGGGGCTCTGCCCCGACCCGGTACCAGCTTCGGAGATTAGGGATGGGGCCGGTGGTGATCTCCTCGCGGCACGCCGGGACGGCTGCCAGGCGGGAGGCGCAAGGCTGGACTCCATACCTTGCGTCCCACCCCCCGCCTGAGGTAAGACTCGCGCCGCGAGACACCGCCGCATCCGATAGATTACGCGGCAGGCCGCCTGCGTCGTGAGAACGGAATGACTTCGCCGACCTCGTTGGTCCGCATGAAGAGGGCCTTGAACAGCGAGTAGTCTCCGATGATCGCGAAGCTAACGATCGCGCCGAGCAGCACACCCGGGAACTGCCACCAGGTCGGTACGTAGATACCGGC
>DASTBN010000598.1:0-2428 GCA_035712045.1 Pseudonocardiaceae bacterium | reverse complement strand
CCGCCATCACCGGTGAGGACGCGGCGAGGGCGGTGGGGTACACCTGGCGGGCCGGGGACCGGGCCCTGGCTCAGCTGGCTTACGACCAGGCCGCTGAGCTCTACGCCCAGGCGCTGAAGCTATTCGATCACAGTGCTGGCTCCGCTGACCCGCTGCGGCGCTGCGATCTGCTGATCGCGCTGGGGGACGCTCAGCGCCGGGCCGCTAACCCCGCCCACCGCGAGACCCTGCTCGACGCGGCCGCGCTGGCCCGGCGGGCGGGTGACGGGGATCGCCTCGCCACCGCCGCGCTGACCAACACCCGGATGATCGGCCCGGCCACTCAGGTCGATCCCGAGCGGGTCGCGGTCCTGGCCGAGGCCCTGGACGCGATCAGCGAGCATGACAGCCCGGTCCGGGCGAAGCTGCTCGGTAATCTCGCCGGCGAGCTGTTCAGCGGGGAGTGGAACCGGCGGGTCCAGCTCAGTGAGCGGGCGGTGGCCATGGCCCGGCGGCTAGCCGATCCCGTCACCCTGGCCCAGGTGATCGTCCCTGTGTTGCGCACCCTGCGGCATCCCAGCACGCTCGCCCACCGCCTGGAGCTGACCGCGGAGCTGGCCGAGCTGGCGCGGCGGCTGGATAACGCCGACGCCGCGTTCAGCGCCGCGTGGTATGGCTTCCACGTCGCGTTGGAGGCCGGGGACGCGCCGCTAGCCCAGCGTCATCTGGCTGATGCCACCCGCCTGGCCGAGGACCTCGCCCAGCCCGCGCTGCGGTGGGTGGTGGCCATCCCGCGCAGCACCCTGGAGGTGCTCGCCGGGCGGCTCGGCGACGCTGAACGGCTGGCCCATCAGGCCCTGGAGGAGGGGCAACGCGCTGGTTATCCCGATGCCCCCGTGTACTTCGCTGGCCAGCTGCTGGGGATCGGGCTCGTCCAGGGCTGCCTGAGCCAATTCGGGGAGTTGCTCACCCGCAGCGCCACCCGGCATTCCGGGCAATGGGCCTGGCAGGCGGTGCTGGCCCTGGTCTATGGCGAACTCGGCCGGGTGACGGAGGCCCGCGCGGCCCTGGACGCGCTGGCTCTCGGCGACGCCGCCGCCCGATTGCCGAGGGATGTCGCCTGGCTGGCCGGGCTGGCGCTATCCGCGCAGGCGTGCGCTGAGCTGGGCGCCGCCGCTGACGGGGCGGTGCTGACCAGCCTGCTGAGCCCCTACGCCGACCAGTTCGTCACCGCCGGTCCAGTGACCTTCCTCGGATCCGTGGCCTACTACCTGGGCCAGCTCGCGGTCACCGGGGGTGATCTCGATGCCGCGGACGCTCATTTCGCCGCGGCCGCGGCCGCGCACCACCGCATCGGCGCGCTGGCCTGGCTGGTGCGCACCCGCCTCGACTGGTCCAGCATGCTGCTGACCCGCGGCCGCGACGGCGATGCCCGCCGGGCCGAGGGACTGCTGGGCCAGGCCGAGCACACCGCCCGCGAACTGGGTTTGAACACCCTGGGGCAACGAGCGCACGAGCTCATCGCAAAGGTGTGACCTCGTTCACAGCACCGGGGTAATCACGGGCACAGCACTGGCGCGTTCCGCCTTCCTAGGCTTGCGGCCCGGGATTGCCGGACTGGGCAGGCGAAAGGATCTCGATGCGAGAGCTGATCTGGAAGCTGAAAATTGGCGCCTGGAACCGGTTCCTGGTCACCAAGTTCCGTGGTAACAAACCACGGTACGCGCCCCGGCCCGCCGATAGCTCCCGCAAGATAGGGCGTATCCCGCTCAGTCAGCGGTATCCCTCGATCCCCATCCCGGACATCCCCGTCGCCGACTATGTCCCGCCGGATGAGACTGAGTGGTACAAGCTCAAGGTCTGCGATTTTCAAGCGAAGGTACTGTACCGTTATTTCCCCCCGAAGATGGCCGGGCTGCCCTCGATCCCGCCCAATCCCCTCATGGCGATCGACGCTGCCTACACCCGGGGGCACCGTGAATCCCTGCCCGCTCCCGCGTTACCCGCCGAATATCAGGGCCCGGTCGATCTCGGCTGGCTCGCGGTGGCGGGACCGTATTTCTGTTACCTGCGCCGCGCTCCCGGGGGCGGCTACGAATGGGACCTGCGCGACCTGGACAACTACGAATATCATCCGGGCCTGCGGAAACTGGGCACCCGGGTGCACTTCGAGGTGGACGCGGCGACCCGTCGGCTGCGCGCGGTCTCGATCGAGAGCGAGCTGGGCCACAGCACCCCCGGGGATCCGGACTGGGATCAGGCGCAGCGGCTCGCCCTGTGCGCCGCCACCACGCACCTATCGCTAGTCCGGCACTTCAACGGGATTCACCTGTGCATGGTCTCCCCGTTCGGGATCGCCACCCGCAACGCGCTGCCAGCCAGCCACTGCCTGCGCCTGCTGTTATGGCCGCACGTGTGGGGCAGCCACTACTCGAACGAGCTCGTCACC
>DASTBN010000597.1:0-2045 GCA_035712045.1 Pseudonocardiaceae bacterium | reverse complement strand
CCAGCACCGAGCCGACCAGCCGGGCGAAGCTCCTGGTGGTGTCCCGCAGTGCCAGGCCATCGGGTTCCATCCGGGATAGCAGGGCATCCAGGGCCTGGCTGCGGCCCGCGCCGCGATACAGCTCGGCGAGGACGACGGTGGGCACCACCACCTCACGGCCCAGGCGGTGTGCGGTGGTGAGTGCCCTGCGGACGATCCGCTCACCGGGATGGTTCCGGTCCAGCAGGGCGTTCACGGCCTCAGCGTCGAGCACAACCCTCATCAGGCCGCAGAGCCGCCCGGCCGCTCGGCGACATCCTCATCGCCGGTGACCCGCCCGCCGAGCAACTCGGCGAAGCGCCGCATCTCAGCCTCATCCTCGGGGGTGTCCAGCGGGCCCCGCTCGGCGGCGAGGCGATCGAGCAGGGCGCCGAGCGCCTCGTGGCGGCGCAGCCTTGCCAGCTCCTGGCGCACCGCGTCATTGACCCGGCTGGACAGCGCGCCCCCCTGCGCGGCCAACGCGTCCACGAGATCGGCGTCGAGGGTGATGGAGACTTTTCGCTTGGCCTGCTCGGGCATACCAGGATCCTACAACACTCCTACTTCTAGCCGAGCGCTCGCGCTCTGTGGCTAGTGGCGAGCGATGTCGCGTACCACAATGTTGTGGTACATTGGCTCTGTGGTGGTCAGTGACGTGCTGGACAAGCTCAACGAGCTCCTCGACTCCGAGGATGGCTCGACGGTCAACACCTCGATGCGGCTCCCGTCGGCACTGCGGGAAGCCACCGCGCTGGCCGTCGAACAGCTCGGTGTCGCACCGTCTACCACGACTTTCACCACAGCGGCGCTGCGCCGTGCGCTTGAGACTGCGGTGATGGAGGCGGCTCTGGAGGCCCATTACGGTCAGTACCCGGCTGCCCGGCCGTCGCTGGCTGAGGTCGCGCTGGCGCTCGCCGCTCAGGACAGGTCGGCGCTAGCCGATCAGCCTCACCTCATCGAGCGAGCCGCGGCCGAGGTCGCGGCCCGGTATCCGCACGCTGATGCCGATGATGTGCTGCTGTGGGCACAGGCGCAACAGGCGCTCAGCGCATGAGGGCGGTCGTCTTCGACAACGAAGCGGTCCAGGCCCTTTCGGACCCCGATCATGACAAGCATCGGGTAGTAGTCGCTCATCTCGCCGCCGTGGTCACGCGCCGCCGGAAGGGGGCGCTGGTGCTGGCGGTGGTACCGACGGCGGTCCGGGTGGAAGCTGGCTGGGACCGCTCGGACGCCCGGGCGGCGGCCATCAACCGCTTCCGCGTTGTCGATCACAACCTGGATACTGCGGTCGCCGACACCGCGGCGCGGGTCGCCAGGCGGACTGGTGCCAGTGTCGCCGATGCTCACGTCGGCGCCGTGGTTCGGCATCTGCCGCTTGATGATGTCGTCGTCCTCACCAGCGACCCGGACGACATGGCGCGCGTCTCGGCACCCAAGGCCATCACCGCCATCAGGATCTGATGTGTGGCTGGGCTGGTGGGGAGGCTGGAACCGGCCCAGCCGCCAGGAGATCTGACGGGGCTGCTCGACCAGCGGCCGGGCCGGAGATCAGGTGGTGGCCCACTCTGTGACCACCGTGTGGAGGACGGTCAGCGCGTCCCCGCTGACCCGCGCCGTGACCGGCAACCCACCGGGAACGATCAGGCTGATCTTCCGGGCCCGGGTGGCGTGGCAGGAGCCGCTGAACCCGCCGAGGTAGATCTGATCAGTGAAGTCGGCGGATTCCCGTCGGCCGACTAACGGCCCGTCCTCGCCGGGCGCGATCCGGCAGAAGGCGAACCCTTGCGTCTTGGTGGCGTCCAGTAGCCGCATCGCGGCCCGCAGACTCGGACTGTCGCTCACCAGATCCCCCTCATCGCTGCGAACGGGCCTTATCCCGCCGGAGCGCTCATGTCGCGGCCGCCAGGATCGCCTGCCCCACTTCGCGGGCCTCGGCCAGAGTCAGCGCGGTCGCGCTGTCCATCGTGGCGTCCAGGGTGAGCACCACCCGCTTCACCACCTTGTTGCCGACGTACTCGGCCTCGCGC
>DASTBN010000596.1:0-2318 GCA_035712045.1 Pseudonocardiaceae bacterium | reverse complement strand
TTCCGCGATCCGGACGAGATAACCTACCGCAAATACGTGATGATGCAGGACGAGCAGGAAACCGTCGTCGAGGGCGTCCTGGACGAGTACGGCTGCGCCGAGCACGATGCCTCGCTATCCCAGCGGTGGGTGGAGTTCCTGGGGACCTTGTTCACGCCTACCCGGTTCCCGGTGCACGCGCTGCAGATGTGCACGGCCTACCTGGGACACATGGCCCCCGCGTCCTACATCTCCACCTGCGCCGTGTTCGCGGCCGGGGACCTGCTGCGCCGCGTGTCGCTGGTGGCCTACCGGACGCGGCAGCTCGCCGATGCCACCATCTCGTCCATCGGCAGCACCGAACGGGTCGTGTGGGAGCGCGACGAGGCCTGGCAGCCGGCCCGGGAAGCGCTGGAGAAGTTGCTGACCGCCTACAACTGGGGCGAGTGCTTCACGGCGATGAACCTGGTCCTGCGTCCCACCCTGGACCAGATCCTGCTGCGGCAACTCGCCAACGCCGCCCACCACAATGGCGATGACCTGGCCTGGTTGCTACTGGGCAACCTTGCCGTCGACGCCGACCGCTGTACCCGCTGGAGTACCGCGCTCGCCCGGTACGCGATCGAACAGCGCGCCGGCAACCGCGACGTTCTCCAGCGCTGGGTCACCCGGTGGGCACCTCGCGCGGAGGCGGCCGCAGCGGGGCTCGGCCAGTTGTTCGAGCAATCGCCCTCCGGAGGCTGCTGCGCTCAGACTGTGGTTAACGCCGCTAACGTGGCCCGGCGCCGGGTGCTCAACGAGGCGGGACTGCCGTGACGTGGCAGGTGGTGATGCCGGCAGAAGACCTCTGGGCAGGTGAACTGACGCAGGTCCAGCTGGGCGGGCAAAAGATCGTCTTGCTCAACGTCGGGGGCGAGATCCGGGCCTTCGGGGATCGCTGCCCCCACCTGGGTTTCCAGCTCAGTGCGGGCGAGCTTGACGGCTGCACGCTGACCTGCGCGAACCACCGGTGGGAGTTCGACGCGCTGACCGGTAAGGGCACCAATCCGGGCAACTGCCAGCGGCAACGGCGAAAGGCTGTAGAGCATTCTCTTCCTGCATCGCGGGTCGACTGGTACCGCTCGTGGCAGAGCTTTCTCCACGGGCGGTACCAGCGGTCGCAGGATCGCCGGATCAGGACTCTGCCGCAGCCTGCTTGATCAGGTCGGCCACCGCTCTCGGCTGCGACTCGTAGATCGTGTGGCTGCCAACGATCTCCGACACGGTGGCCCCGGCGCGCTGGGCCATGGTGTGCTGGGCGGGCGGGGAAATCATTCGGTCCTCCGTCGTGACCAGGTACTAGCTCGGCTTGGTCCGCCAGGCTGGCTCGGTGACCGAGCCGGCCAGCGCATTGACACCCCAGGGCACCTGCGAGTCGGCCAGGAACGCCGCCCGCTCGGCACCGAGGTCACCGGCGAAGGAGGCGTGGAATTTCTCCTTGTCGAGGAACAGGTAGCCGTCGCGCGGCGGAAGGATCGGTGGAACCGGGGCGCCCGGTGGGGGTCGGCGATGAGGGTATTCACAGACTCGCCCTTGTCGGGAGCGAAGGCGGCGATGTAAACGAGCGCGGCCACGTTGTCGTGTCTCCGAGGTGGGCCAGGAGCCCAGCGCTAGACGGCAGGCACGGTGGGAGCCAGACTCGCCGTCGTGCCACGAGGAGGGGTCAGTCATGGGTCAACCAGGCTCACTCCTGACCACGGCTGGCAGCAAGTCAAGCCGTGGACACGGCATCGAACTCCTGGAGTAATGCAGTCCAGGGGCCCTCGGTGAATCCACTGCGGCGTGGCGGCCAGTTACTCGGCCAGATCTGTTAAACAGCGACTCGACCACCGTCGACGGGCAGTATCGCTCCGTGTACGAAACTCGATCGTTGGCTTGCCAGGAACACGATCGAGTCCGCGATCTCCTGCGGGGAGGCTGGACGCCCGGCCGGTGCGGCGGCAGCGAGGGCATCGAGGTCGTCACCCGTCCCTGCGGTGCCTTCGGTACGCGTGGGGCCGGGACTGACCGCGTTGACCCGCACCCCGCGCGGCCCGTATTCGGCGGCCCACGACTTGGTCAACAGCTCCAGTGCCGCCTTGCTCGATCCGTACAGCGCCATGCCCGCCAGGCCGAACCGCGCCACCATCGTCGTGACGTTGATGATTGCCCCATGGCCGCGCTCGGCCATCTCCGGAGCCAGCGCGGCAACCAGGAAAAACGGCACCTTGACGTTGACGTCATATACGGCGTCGAAGTTCTGCTCGGTCGTCTGCTCGGTGGGACCAAACGGATAGATTCCAGCGTTGTTGACTAGCACG
>DASTBN010000595.1:0-3785 GCA_035712045.1 Pseudonocardiaceae bacterium | reverse complement strand
AAGGACGAGCTCCGCCGGTGGTGCCTTCACCCAGCCATGGCCGGTCGCCGAACCGGACCTCGTGCAAGATCTTACCTGGTTGTTCTTCATTGCCGGGGTCATTGACGCGGCCCTGCCTGATGGCGAGCGCGGCGAGGGTGTCGAGGATCAGCTCGGGCCGGAATGCCCGGGCCTGGTAACTGGAGATCAGCGTGTCTCGGCCGAACAACGCGACAAACCAGGGGATCCCGGCGGCGAGCAGGCGCCTGGCGTCGTTGCGTTCGTCAGGGATGCTGAGCGCGTCAAGCTCGGCCAGCGAACGCAGGCAGCCGCGGGCCAGACGCTCCGGAACGCTCCGCACCACAACATCCGCCCGACCCACGGTGTCGATCCGCGGCCGGATCGCGATCCGCTCCTCGCTGCCAGAACCACGGTGCGCACTCACCTCGATGCGCAGCACCCACGGTTGATCCCGACTCAGACGCAGTGCCCAGTGCGCGGCGCTGTGGTCGACCATCTCGGGAGGCGGCTCCAGCCGCACCGACGTGGCGCGCTGAGACGCGCTGGCCTGGAAACGCAGGCAACCGGGGGAATCCTGCTTCGGCATACCCGGCGACTGCGCACAGGGGTCACCTGCCAGGCGGCGGACCTGGAAAATATCGGCGAAGTCGGCGTCCAACCGGATCGAGAGGCGCAGCGTTACAGGATCGGGTGTCCAGCAGCGCAGCGTCAGGGTCTCCACCATCCGACCGGGCAAGAGCTCGCGCAGACGCTCGCACTCGACCGGCGCGTCTGGTAGCCGGTCGGCCAGTGTGATGTAGCCACGGAAGCGCGCTGTCGCCGGATTCACCAACGCGGACCCAAGATGTCGCAGCGGTTCGGAATTCAGCTGTACCTGTAAGCGGGACAGGTGCCGGGTGTCGTCGATGATCAGGCCGAAGGGGCCTGGCCCCATGTCGCCGCGTTCGTCGGAGATCGCGAAGGTCAGACCGGCAATGGCGGTAATGGCTCCTGGACCGGCGAGCACCCGCTGTGGTGCTACCCCATTCCAGGCAGGGACCGGACTTGTCGTCATCAGGTCGTTCTACCAGCCGGCTGGCGTGCGGCCGTCAACACTGCTGGTATTCGCGATAGGTCCCGATGAGCCCCTAGATCAGGAATGGGGCCGAGCAAGGTGGCATAGCTGCGAACCAGCGCCGGGGAGGAGACACTTTCGGCGACGTGGCGGCGGCAGGCCGCCCGGTCGATCTTGCCAATCCGCCCGATCAGAGGAGCGAGCTCGGCGGTGGTGTCCCGAACGAAGCCGGTGACGCCATCGCGCACGATCTCCGAGACCGCACCTCTGTCGGTGGCCAGCACTGGCGTGCCGCAGGACATGGCTTCGACGAGCACCATGCCGAACGGCTCACGCCAGGAGATCGGGAACAGCATCGCCGCGGCACGGGAGAGGAAGTCATAGGTCGCCTCGCGACCGAGTTCGCCGAGGAATACGACGTCGGGGCCGAGATGCGGCGCGACTGCACGATCGAAGTAGGGCTGCTCGGCCGGTTCGCGGCACTTGGCGGCGATCAACAGCGGCAGACCGGCCTCGCGCGCCAGCGCGATGGCCTCCGCAACACCTTTTTCGGGTGCCATCCTGCCCAGGAACGCCAGGTAGCCCTCCGAGGTGGCACGGAAGGGGACCCCGTCGACGTCGATAGCGTTGTAGCAGACTGCCGCGAAAGGCAGGTGCGGCGCGGCCTGCCGTTGCGAACGGCTGATCCCGATCAGCCGCATCTGGGGAGCGCGCGCGAACAACCCCTCGTAGAGACCGAGCAACTCGCCCTCCAGCGATCCGTGCACCACGTGCAGCGCGGGCACAGCACCTGCGCGGACAGCAGCGCGCCAAGCGGGCCGGAGTGTCGATCACCGTGTCAACGGCAGACAGCGCGTCCAACCCGCCGAGCACGTGACGCCACTCATCGGTCGCCATCCCGATCTGAGCTGGCACGCGGTCCAGCGGTGACACCACCTCAACCCCGGGAACAGCTGAGCCCGGCGCGGCGACGAGCGTGACTTCGTATCCCGCGGCAGCCAGGCCGGCAGCTTGGAGCGCGACAACCCGCTCGATGCCGCCGTAGGCCGGCGGCGGGATGGGGATCCACGGTGGGGCAAGGAGACCGATACGCATTCGAGACTTTCTTGAGAGGCGACCGACCGCCCGGCAACGATGTCGGCTGCTCAGGCAGCATGGGACGACATCGATCCCGCTGGGGATCCATCGGGCTGTGCGATTGCGCGAACACCTTGACACGATGGCCTGATCAACGAATACCGCCCAGCCACCACTTCGTCACTGAACCTCGGGTCGCATGTCCACATCGAGTTTTTGGCGCGGCACACGACTTCCGCACCCGGATCAATTCGTGGTAGGTGACCCCACCACCGGTACCACCGGCCGAACAAGTGCAACTCAATCGCTGCACTTGTTCGGCCGTCGGTGGGGAGTCAGAGACTGGAGGTGGGGACCGGGACGAGGATCTGCCTGCCATCGTCTGACGGCTTGAGACCCGCATTGCTGTTGCGAATCGCATACACCAAGGCCGGAAACTGACTACGATCGCGCGGCCGGACCAGCACCAAGGTGTCGTCCTCGATAGTAACCGTGCTGATCTGAGGCAGAGGTGTCATGACCCCGTAGCAGTCCACCTCAACCTTGTTCAGCCGATCGATAACGTCTGATGCCTTCATCGTTCCTCCTCTTCGGAAACTACTTTGAGATCAGTGTGCGCGCCTCGACGACGAACTGATCACCAACAAAAAGCAACAAGCCCGGATCGGCCCGGTCTCCACGGCCTAGGTTCCGATCCTCTGACCAGCGCAGCGTGCATGCTCACCAGGAGCGGTTGTCGACCGGGGCCACCACACTCCGTCCAGCCCGGTCAGAGCGCCGCTGGCAGAACCACCACTCGGCTCAGGCTCAGGCGTACCGAGCAGTCCGGGCCCGCCGAGCCGAGCGTATCGACCTGATCTGGGAATGTTGTGTGAGCCGACGTCATCGCAAAGTTCCTGTCCCGGCCCTGAGCGACCACTGACGACCGGTGTAATGGTGAGGCCGAGAACGACGCCGACGAGGATGCCGCGCGCACGAGGAGTAATCGGTCACCACAGACACTACCCGCGATGGCGTTGTGGCGTTGTGGGCACGCGAACACATGTCGCGAGCAGACCGCAGTGAAGATCAACGCGTGGACCATCCGGCGGCGACCCGCGCCCGGGTCGTAGAACAGGCCCATCCGGGCTCGCCGACTACGTGATTGAGCTGATCAGCCTCTGGCCACGTGCCGCCGCCTCGCTGATCGAGGGCACGGACGGCACCGGGACCAAGATGAGCAAGTCCAAGGGCGACTACGTGTCCCTGACCGCCCCGCCCGGCGAGATCTTCGGAAAGATCATGTCCGTGCCCGACCGCTTGGTAGAGCAGTACTTCCGCGCGCTGTCGGAGTGGCGGACTCCGAACTCGCCGTCACGCCCGAGCGAGTGAAGGCCGGGTCACCGCACCCGATGGACTTCCACGAGCAGGATCTCGTACAGATCGCGTCGCCGGGCCGGATCCGCAAGATCCCACCGGACCCCACGTGGATTGGGTCCTGACCAGAACAGCCTGGCCGGAAGGCCAACACTGCCCTGAAGCGGTCCCCGCAGCTCGTCGAGCGCGCGCGGCACCGCCACGTCCCGCATCCAGCCAGGACGTCTGCTACCCGGGACCGTGTTGCCGGTCATACCCGTCATGGTGCCGCAAGGAGGGACTACCCGGCGAGGTCGGT
>DASTBN010000594.1:0-2030 GCA_035712045.1 Pseudonocardiaceae bacterium | reverse complement strand
AAACCGGTGCAGGACCGACCGACGGTCTTTTTCGAGCTCATCGAGCGGCACGGCTCGCTGGGCTTCGGGAAGGGGAACTTCAAGGCCCTGTTCGAGGCCATCGAGCGCGAGCAGGCCCGCCGGGGAAACCTGTGACGTCATGGCCTTTTACCGGCAGGCCGGCTCGATCCCCCGCAAGCGGCACACCCAGCATCGCCGCCCCGGTGGGTCGCTGTACTACGAGGAGCTGATGGGTGCTGAAGGTTTCTCCTCGGACTCCTCGCTGCTCTATCACGAGCAAATCCCCTCGGCGATCGTCGACGCCCAGCCCTGGACACCGCCCGATCAGCGCACGGCACCCAACGAGCCGTTGCTCCCCCGGCACCTGCGGCTGCACGAGCTGTTCGATGATCAGGAGTGGAAACGCCAGGACGTGGTGACTGGGCGGCGGCTGGTGCTCGGCAATGCCGATGTACGAATCAGCTACGCGGTGGCGGGTGAAGCGTCACCGCTGTATCGCAACGCCCTGGGTGACGAGTGCGTCTACGTCGAGTCCGGCGCGGCGAGCGTGCAGACGGTGTTCGGCCCGCTGGAGGCCGGCGCGGGTGACTATGTCGTGCTGCCCCGCGGCACCACGCACCGGTGGATGCCAGACGGGGGCGAGCCGCTGCGCGCTTACTGCATCGAGGCGAACAGCCACATCACCCCGCCGGCGCGTTACCTGTCGCGGTTCGGGCAGTTCCTGGAGCACTCGCCCTACTGCGAGCGGGATCTGCGCGGTCCTGGCGCGCCCGTCGTGACCGAGGGCACCAATGTGCGGGTCCTGGTGAAATACCGCGGCGCGCGCGGGGTTACCGGCACTGCCTACACCTATCCACGGCATCCTTTCGACGTGGTCGGGTGGGATGGCTGCCTATACCCGTACGCGTTCAACGTCGCTGACTTCGAGCCGATCACCGGGCGCATCCACCAGCCGCCCCCCGCGCATCAGGTCTTCGCCGGCACTGGATTCGTGATCTGTAACTTCGTGCCCCGCAAAGTCGACTACCATCCACTGTCGGTGCCGGTGCCCTACTACCACTCCAACGTCGACTCGGATGAGGTCATGTTCTACTGCGGCGGCGACTACGAGGCGCGCAAGGGCAGCGGCATCGGCCCAGGGTCGGTCTCGTTGCATCCCGGCGGGCACGCGCACGGCCCGCAGCCGGGAGCGATCGAGCGCAGCCTCGGGACGGAGTTCTTCGACGAGCTGGCCGTGATGGTGGACACCTTCCGCCCGCTCGAGCTGGGCGAGGGCGCCGCCGCGTGTGAGGACCCGGCCTACCCGTGGAGCTGGAGCGGGCGGGGCCCGGCGAGGTGACGGTGAGCGAGCGCGCCCCGGCCAGCTGGACTGAGCTGTCCCCCGGCCACCCCTTCAACCTGCACGCCTTGCCCTATGGTGTGTTCACTGGCGAGACTGCCCCGCAGCCGCACATCGGGGTCGCGGCAGGCGACGCGGTCCTCGATCTCACCCTCGCCAGCGCGGCGCTGCTGCCCGGGCACGCGGCCCTGTTCGGCTGCGGGACCCTCGATCGGTTCCTGGCCGCTGGGCCCCGGATCTGGTCCGTGATCCGCGCCACCGTGATGGGCTGGCTCACCGACGAACGGCTCGCCGGGGTGCTGGCGCCGTTGCTGGTGCCGGTCACACGGGTGGTGATGTGTCTGCCCTTCACCGTCGCCGACTACGTCGACTTCTACTCCTGCGAGCAGCACGCGGCCAACGTCGGGCGAATTCTGCGGCCCGGCCAGCCCGCGCTCCCGGCGAACTGGCGGCACCTGCCGGCGGGCTATCACGGCCGGGCTGGCACGGTGGTCGTCTCCGGCACACCAGTCACCCGCCCGGACGGCCAGTGGCGCCTCCCGGACGGCACGGTCACCTTCGGCCCCTCCACCGCGCTGGACTTCGAGGCCGAAGTCGGCTTCGTCGTCGGCGTGCCATCCCGGCCGGGCGACCCACTGTCCACTGAGGACTTCGCCGATCATGTCTTCGGGGTCGTCCTCGTCAATGACTG